>NZ_JAGRQY010000165.1:0-6508 GCF_018223905.1 Klebsiella sp. 28 | reverse complement strand
GATTATCGATAAGCACGGCCTCGCAGGCTGCGCGATCCGCTCCCGGCGGCACCACGCCGGCCATGATATGCACCTGCGGGCAACCGAGCTGGCAGGCATACTCCAGCGCCAGCTCAATATCGCGTCGGGCCTCCGCGCTTCTCCCGGGGATGGCGGCGAGCCCCCATTCTCCGGCGTTGACGTCGCCGGGTGGGGTATTGAACAGCACCAGCTGCAGCTGGTTCTCCTGCAGGCGCTGTCTGATTTCCCCGGCGGCATACTCATAGGGAAACAGAAACTCAACGGCTTCAAATCCCGCCCGGGCAGCGGCGGCAAAGCGTTCCAGGAACGGCAGTTCGGTAAACAGCATGGATAAATTTGCAGCGAATTTTGGCATGGTTTTATCTCAGTTCTTTTACTTCGTCAGCGGTCAGGTAGCGGATCTCGCGGTTGCCGAGGGTAAATATCAGCCGTGCGGTCTCTTCCAGTTCCTCGGTATTGTTGGTGGCTTCGCGCAGCGATGAGCCAGTGACCACCGGTCCGTGGTTGGCCAGTAAAAAGGCGTTATAGCGGGGCGCCAGCCCGGCCAGCGCCTGGGCAATACGGTCATCGCCCGGCCGGTAGTAGGGAACCACCGGGACGTCGCCGACGCGCATCACCACATAGGGGGTAAAGGGGCGGATACAGTTGTGCGGATCGAGCCCCTGCAGGCAGGAGAGCGCGGTCAGATAGTGGCTGTGCAAGTGGACGATCGCCTTGCAGGCCGGGTTGTGCAAATAGACCGCCCGGTGAAAAGTGACCTCTTTCGATGGTTTATCGCCGGAGATCCATTCCCCTTGCAGCGTCACCACCGACAACCGCTGAGCCTGCAGTTCGCCGAGGCAGGCGCCGGTCGGCGTCGCCAGCAGGTTGCCGTCCGGCAGCAGCAGCGACAGATTGCCAGCGGAGCCGGTGGCATAGCCGCGGCTAAACAACGAGGCGCCAATCTGTACCATTTCCTCTCGCAGTTGTTGCTCAGTCATGACGAAACTCCTGCTGGGCACGGGCAAAGAACTGGATATCGCCGAAGTTACCTGACTTCAGCGCCAGGGAGAGCGGCTGGCGGGTGTCACGCACCCAGGGCACGCCAGGGGAGATGGTCGGCCCAATATGGAACGCCTCAACCCCCAGGGTCTGCGCCACAATGCTCGACGTTTCCCCTCCGGCCACAATAAAGCGGGTAAATCCTTTCGCCTTCAGGGCGGCGGCAAGGGCGGCAAACAGCTGTTCCACCCGTTCGCTGCTGGCCTTGTCGCCATACTGCGCCTGGATCCGCTGCAGCGTTTGCGGCTCGGTGGTGGCATAGATCATCGGCGCCAGCGGCGCATCGCGCTGCGCGTCCACCCAGTCAGTCAGCGTCCTGACGTAGCTCTCCAGATCGGTAAAGCAGGCGCTTAAGTCGACGGCGCGGGCGGGGGCCTGTTGACGATAGGCCGCCACCTGGCTGTTGGTCATCACCGAGCAGGAGCCCGAGAGCACCACCGCCGGGCCGACCAGCGGCATGCCGGCCTGAGCGCTTTCACCCCGGGCGCCATGGCGCTGCGCCCAGTCGCGGGCGAGGCCGATGGCGAGGCCGGAACCGCCGGAGACCAGCTTCATCTCCCGCAGCGCCACGCCCTGGGTGAGCAGATCCTGTTCGCTGAGGGCGTCGAGCACCACATAGCGCACCGCCGGATCGTTGACTGCCGCCAGCGCGGCGGCGACCGCCTCCGGCCCCCGGGCGACAATCGGCCAGGCAATCAGCGCGGCTTTTCCGCGCCCCTGGCGCTCAATTAAGCGGCCCAGGTGCGCATCCTCCATCGGCGTCACCGGATGGTGGCGCATCCCGGACTCATTCAGCAGTTGCTCGCCGACGAACAGGTATCCCTGATAGACCGTGCGGCCGTTAACCGGCAGCGCCGGGGAAATCACCGTCCGCGTCTCACCCAGCTCGGCCAGCAGGGCATCCAGCACCGGGCCAATGTTGCCCTGCGCGGTGCTGTCGAAAGTGGAACAGTACTTGAAATAAAACTGCTGACAGCCCTGGGCCTGCAGCCAGCGCAGGGCCGCCAGCGACTGGCTGACGGCCATTTCCGCCGGGCAGGAGCGGGTTTTCAGGCTGATGACCACCGCCTCGCTGGTCAGCGGAAGATCGCGGGTCGGCACGCCATTCAGTTGCACCGTCGGCATGCCGTTGCGCACGAGGAAGCTGGCAATATCCGTGGCGCCGGTGAAGTCATCGGCAATGACACCAAGCTGCATGTTGTCTCTCCTCACTGTTTATGGCCCGGCAGGGTGATGCCGTTGAAAATCTTGATCACCGCGCTGTCATCTTCCCGACCGAATCCGGCATTACTGGCGGAGGTGAACATATTCAGCGCGGTGGTAGCGAGCGGCAGCGGGAAGGTCAGCGCCCGGGCAGTGTCATTCACCAGCCCGAGATCTTTGACAAAAATATCGACAGCGGATTTTGGCGAGTAATCGCCATCCAGGACGTGCTGCATGCGATTCTCAAACATCCAGGAATTACCCGCCGCGTGGGTGACCACGTCATACATCGTCTCCAGTGGGATCCCGGCGCGGGCGGCAAGCGCCATCGCTTCGGCGGCAACGGCGATGTGCACCCCGGCCAGCAGCTGATGGATAATTTTTACCGTCGAGCCAAGACCAATGTCGCTCCCGATGCGGTAGACTTTGCCGGCCACGGCGTCCAGCACCGGCGCGAGGCGGGCAAAGGCGGCATCGCTCCCGGAGGCCATCACCGTCATGTCGCCGGCGGCCGCTTTCACGGCGCCGCCCGATACCGGCGCGTCGAGCATCAATAGCTGGTACTCCGCCAGCGCCTCGGCAATGGCCTGAGCATCGGCGGAGGCGATGGTGGACGACACCATCACGACGGTGCCCGGCTTCAGATGGGCGGCGAGGCCGCTCTCGCCGAACAGGATCCCCCGCACCTGGGCGGCATTGACCACCAGCAGCACAACTGCATCCAGTTCTGCGGCGAACGGCACCGCGCTGGGGCCCGCGCCTTTGGCGCCCGCCGCCAGCAGTGCGCGACAGTTGTCGGGATTGATGTCAACGCCCCAGGTGTTCAGGCCCGCCTGCAGGCAGGCGCGGGCGGCGCCCATGCCCATTGAACCCAGTCCAATCACGCAGACGTTAGTGTGTGCAGCCATGCTGGTCTCCTTGTGAACATTAGTTAATTAATGTGATTTAATGATAGAATAAAGCGTTATCATGTGAATTTATGTGAGAGTTATCACGAATAACCCACATGAATATAAAAAATTCACAGGCGGAAAGAGGCTGCACAACGGCGATTCTTGCCCTAAAATAGCCTAAAAACAGCGGCAAAGCGCGATAACAACAGAGGGTGTCGCCAGGGCCGTAGCCTGGGTGGTGACGCCTGGTGTGAAAAAATGGTAAGGGGAGAGCGGTGATTCCAATAGAACGACATCAGCGTATTTTAGCCCTGGTGGAGCAGCGCGGGGCGGTAAGCATTAACGAGCTGACGGAGATCCTCGGCGTGTCCCATATGACCATCCGTCGGGACGTTAGTAAACTGGAGGAGCAGGGGCTGCTGGTCAGCGTCTCGGGCGGCGTACGCGCCGTCAGCCGGCTGGCCGCGGAACCCAGTCATCTGGTGAAAAGCACGCTGCAGAGTGAGGAGAAACAAGCGATCGGCGCGCTGGCGGCGAGTCATATCGCCAAAAACAGTTGCATCTATCTGGATGCCGGGACTACCACCCTGGCGCTGGCGCGGGCGATCCTCGACCGGAACGATCTCCAGGTGGTCACCAATGATTTTGAGATAACCCAGCTGCTGATCGATGCCAGCCAGTGCGGCGTGATCCACACCGGCGGCACTCTGTGCCGGGAGAACCGCTCCTGCGTGGGCGAATCGGCGGCGCGTACGTTACGCCACCTGGCTATCGATACGGCCTTTATCTCCGCCAGCGGCTGGGACAGTCGCGGGATATTCACCCCTGATGAGAACAAGGTTACCGTCAAGGAGACCGTCAGCCAGGTCAGCGCGAGAAGCATCCTGCTGTGCGACAGTTCGAAATACAATCAGGTGGCCACGTTCATGGCGTTACCTTTGACCCGGTTCACCACCATCATTACCGACCGGCATCTCTCCGATGCCGCCGCCAGTCATATCGCCCGGCACGCCTGCGAGGTGCTGCGGGCCGGATAACGCGCGCGGCCACCGCCGGGTTAGCGTTGCCAGTGCTCGATCAGCGCCGCGCCGATCCCGGCGATTTGCTGATTTCGCTCGGCCATGCTCGCCGGGGTATCCCGCAGATAAATCACCACGATGCGCTCTGCTTTGTTATTCGGGCCAAGCAGGGCGACAATCCCGCGCGCACCCCGTTCGCCAGCTCCGGTCTTATCGGCGATAAACCAGCCCGCCGGCAGCACGGAGCGGATCAACGGTCCGGCGACTCGATCGTCCACCATCCACTGCAGCAGCTGCCGTTGCGAACGGGCGCTCAGACGCTGGCTGGTCAGCAGCTTGCGCAGGGTCGCGGCCATGCTGGCCGGGGTAGTGGTGTCGCGGGCGTCGCCGGGAAGCGCCTCATTCAGTTCCGTTTCCCAGCGGTCAAGGCGGGNNAGTCAATCCTGCGGGGCCGCCGACGGTGGCCAGCAGCAGATTGGCGGCGCTGTTATCGCTCATGGTAATGGCGGCGGCGCAGAGTTCGCCGACCGTCATGCCGTCGGCAAGATGTTTTTCGCTGACCGGCGAGTAGTCCACCAGATCCTGCTGGCGATAGTGGATCTTTCGCTCCAGCTGTTCGTCACCGGCATCCACCCGCGCCAGCACTGCGCCGCAGAGCACTACTTTAAAGGTGCTCATCATGGGAAAGCGTTCATCGGCGCGCCAGGCGGTCAGCGTGCGGCCGCTGGCCAGATCCATTTCTATCATGCCTACGCGGCCCGACAGCTGGCTTTCGCTTAGTTTAATTTGCTCAAGCGGCTGCGGGCTGGCGTGTACCGCCAGCGGCAGGGTGGCTAACAGGGAGATAATACACAGGCGAATATAACGCATAACCACAATACATCCTTGAGTGAGGGCCGATAAAGGCGAGTAAAGAAGCGACAAATAAGAATAACCCGGCGTTTTGCTGATTCACAATTCCTCTTTTTTCCTTCATCATTTGTCATCTTTTATTTCGAATAATCAATATCTAGCCCTGCCTTAGCACGCTATTTTTTGACTCAAGGCCGTGATGAACTATAAGAAAGTACTAAATACCGCACTCTGTCGGGCGTCGCTGTTTGCCGATCATCACGCCCGCCGGTCCCTGCGGTTCGCCAACGCTATATGCCATCCCGGGAGGAACTGGTGCACCCGATAATTAAGGTCATGCTGGTGGGCGGTAAGGCGGACGGGCTGTTGGTCAGCGTCGCCGATGACGCGACCGAGGTCTCGGTGACGCCTGCGCAGTACGGTGCGCTATCCGGGCAACCGTTGAGCTACCGAATTGTTAGCCAAACCATTGACGATGAGCGCTATTTTTTTGGCGTTTTCAGCGACGCCCATCAGGATAGCGATAAGCTGACGCGGGTCGCCCTGACCCGTGGAATGAAAAAAATGTTCTGTTAAACCCTGCCCGAAAGGGGGCGTAAGAGGGTGTGCCGGGCGCCGCTGTGCTACTGTGGCAGCCTTCTATTTCCAGGGCCGGACGCATAATGATTCAGTACATTCGTATTCAAAATTTTCGCTCAGTGAAGGATATCGCGCTGGAGCTCGGGCCGCTGAACATTGTCTTCGGCCCTAACGGCTGCGGTAAATCCAATATTTATAACGCCATCCACCTGCTGACCGCTGCCGCTGAGGGCAGGCTTTCGGGGTTTATCAGCGAAGAGGGCGGTCTGGAGAATATGATGTGGTCCGGGGAGCGTTCGCCCCTCGATCGTCACCCCCGCCGGCTGCAAATCGCCTGCCGGACCGACAGCTTCGATTATGAGCTGCAGATAGGCTTCCCTGAAAAATTGCCCTATCCGACGCAATTCATGCTCGATCCTATCGTTAAAGAAGAGAATATCTGGCTGGCCGGCTACTCCCGCCGGCCTTCCTCCCGCGTACTGCAGCGCAAGAATCAGGCGGCGTTTCTCGTCGATGTCACCGGGGAGAAAAGTACTTTCACCGAGAGTATTTATGAAAATGAGTCGGTGTTCGGTCAGCTTGGCGAGCCGCACCGTTTTCCCGAAGTGTCGCGAGTGCGGGAGACCCTGCGCCGTTGGCGGTTTTATCATGAATTCGCGATTGGCCGTCATTCGCCGCTGCGTCAGCCGGCCGTGGGTTACCGTTCGCCAGTCCTCGACAGCGATGGCCAGAATCTCGCCGCCGCCTTTCAGACCATTGTCGAGATCGGCGCGGAGGAGATTTTGCATGAAATCCTTGCCGACGCCTTTCCCGGCTGCCAGTTTTATTGTGAAAACGAGCACTCGCGTTTCGCTCTGAAAATGCGTCGCGAAGGGATCCGCCGCCCGCTGCTGGCGGCGG
>NZ_JAGRQY010000164.1:0-44075 GCF_018223905.1 Klebsiella sp. 28 | reverse complement strand
GACATACTATGTCAGGCGCAATGCAGGCTTTTTTTCGGGCATCTCAAAGAACGGCAAGAGTTTGTCAACGATGGCTGACGAAGGATGAAAAAAGGCCTGACGCGGAAGGCCAGGCCAGAGTGTTACGCTTTCGGCGGCAGCGGTTTCCCGCTGTGCTCGCTCCCTTTTGGCGGCTGCTTGCCGTTGTGCGGCGGCTGTTTACCATCGTGTTGCGGCTGTTTACCGTCTCGTTGTGGCTGTTTGCTGTTGTATTGCGCTTGCTTACCATCGTGTTGGCCGTTTTTCACCGGCGGTTTACCCTGATGCTGCGCGCCTTTTTCCGGCGGCGGCGGCGGGTTGTCGGCAGCAAAAGCCCATGACGACATTCCCAGCGTCATTACGGCGTACAGTAAAGCTAACTTCTTCATAGCAATATCCTTTCTTCAGATGTATCGCCGTATTTCATCAGGCAAAAGTGAAGATAAGATGGAGAAGTCCCTTTTCGGACCTCTCTGCATCCACCCTCAGACTTTTAGCCCTGCGGCGGTCATCAGCAGGCGAAACAGCAGGCTAATGGCGGCCAGCGTCAGTACGCTGCCTCCCCAGAGCGCGATCAGCCACAGCAGACGTTTAGGCCAGGCAGTATGCATCAGTGATATCCCTCCCCGGGCTGAACTTTGCCGCGGAACACGTAATAGCTCCAGCAGGTGTAGCCAAGAATGACCGGAATAATCAGCAGGGCGCCCACCAGCATAAAGCCCTGGCTTTGCGGGGGAGCGGCAGCCTGCCACAGCGTGATGGCCGGCGGGATAATATGCGGCCAGATGCTGATCCCCAGTCCGCTGAAGCCGAGAAAGACCAGGCCCAGCGTCAGCGTGAAGGGCGAAACATGGCGGTCGCGCTGATGCAGCGTGCGCCACAGCCAGCCGCTAACGAGGATCACCAGCAGCGGCACCGGCAGCAGGAAATAGAGATTCGGCAGGCTGAACCAGCGGGCAGCAATCGCCGGGTGCGCCAGCGGAGTCCACAGGCTGATGACGGCAAACACCACCAGCAGGGCACCCAGCAACTGCCGCGATGCGCTGCGCATTCTCTGCTGCAGCGCGCCTTCACTTTTCATCACCAGCCAGGTGGCGCCGAGCAGCGCATAGGCCACGCACAGTCCGAGTCCGCAGAACAGGCTGAACGGGGTCAGCCAGTCAAACATGCCGCCGCTGAAGGCGCGACCGCTGACGGTGAAACCGTTGATCACCGCCCCGACCACCACGCCCTGGCTGAACGTTGCCAGCAGGGAGCCGCCAAAAAAGGCGCGATCCCAGAATGGCCGGTGCGATGGCGTGGCCTGGAAGCGAAACTCAAAGGCGACGCCGCGAAAAATCAGGCCGATCAGCATCAGGGTCAGGGGGATCGACAGGGCGTCGATGATCACCGCGTAGGCGAGAGGAAAGGCGCCAAACAGGCCGGCGCCGCCTAGCACCAGCCAGGTTTCATTGCCATCCCATACCGGCGCGACGCTGTTGACCATTACGTCGCGATCCCCGCCGCCCCGCACCGTGCTGAACAGCAGGCCGATGCCCAGATCAAAGCCATCCATGACGATGTACATCAGCGTGGCAAAGACGATAATCACGAACCAGATCACCGATAATTCGATACCCATTAGCGGGACTCCTTCTGCAGATAACCTTCAGTGGCGGCGGACAGCGGGCGGGCTGGCGTACCGGTTGTCGCCGGGAGCATCTCCTGCGGCCCCTTGCGGATCAGGCGCAGCATATAGCTGTAGCCGACGCCGAAGACGGCGCTGTACACTACGATAAAGGTCAATAAACTGACCGACATATGCAGATCGCCATGAGCGGAAACGGCATCGGCGGTGCGCTGAACGCCATACACCACCCAGGGTTGGCGGCCCACCTCGGTGGTCACCCAGCCGGCGAGAATAGCGATCAGGCCGGATGGCCCCATCCACAGGGCAAAACGCAGAAACGGCCGCGAGTGGTATAGCCGGTCGCCGCGACGCAGCCACAGGGCCAGCACGCCCAGCAGCAGCATCAACATGCCTAGCCCGGCCATCAGGCGAAATGACCAGAACACCACAGTAGAATTCGGGCGCTCCTCAGGAGCGAACTCTTTCAACGCCGGCACCTGTTTATCAAGACTATGGGTGAGGATCAGGCTGCCCAGGGCCGGTATCTCAAGCCCGTAGCGGGTGCGCTCCTGGTCCATATCGGGCCAGCCAAACAGCAGCAACGGCGTTGGCTCACCCGGCGGATTTTCCCAGTGCCCCTCAATGGCGGCGATTTTCGCCGGCTGGTGCTTCAGGGTATTCAGGCCATGCATATCGCCGATCAGCGCCTGGACGGGGGCGACCAGCAGCGTCATCCATAGCGCCATCGAGAACATCTTACGGATCGCCGACGACTGATTGCCGCGCAGCAGATGCCAGGCCGCCGAGGCGCCGACAAACAGCGCGCTACTGAGAAATGCCGCTACTGTCATATGCAATAATCGGTAGGGGAACGACGGATTAAAGATCACCGCCAGCCAGTCGACGGGCACGACCTGGCCATCAACGATCTCAAACCCCTGCGGGGTCTGCATCCAGCTGTTAGAGGCGAGGATCCAGAAGGTGGAGATGATAGTACCCAGCGCCACCATGCAGGTGGCGAAAAAGTGCAGCCCCGGCCCCACGCGGTTCCAGCCGAAAAGCATCACCCCGAGGAAGCCCGCTTCCAGAAAGAACGCCGTCAGGACTTCATAGGTCAGCAGAGGGCCGGTTATGCTGCCTGCAAACTGTGAGAAACCGCTCCAGTTGGTGCCGAACTGGTAGGCCATCACCAGCCCGGAAACGACCCCCATACCGAAGTTGACGGCGAAAATCTTCGACCAGAAATGGTACAGCGAGCGCCAGACGGGATTTTTTGTTTTTAGCCATAAGCCTTCGAGCACCGCCAGATAGCTGGCCAGCCCAATAGTAATGGCGGGGAAGATAATATGAAATGAGACCGTAAAAGCGAATTGAACTCGCGCCAGATGGAATGCATCAAGACCGAACATGCAGGACTCCACAACAAAATTGATTCAGCGCAATTTTAGGTGGAGTGACGACTGAGGGGCAGAGGCAGTCACGCCATTTTTTATCATAACAGTTGGCCGCTGTTATGATTTTTCAGCTGTTGCCAGAGCGAGAAAATATCCTTGCGCAACCTTGATTAATCCCTGCGGAAGGTGATTAGGCGTCTATTCCGCTGTCTGTCATGTTATTGCTAACGGCTGGCTACGCGGCCCTGCCGCCGGTATGGCGTAGTCACCTGGTCGGCATAATATATCCTTACCACCCGCCGTAGCTCATATTTTGGCTTACGAAATCCGCCACGGATTTTTACTCTGATTTATTATCACTCATTAGTATGAGAATAAGTAAAAACGCTGAGCCGGTTAATCGTAAATTAAATAATAATAAATTGTCGGCTCCGCGGCTAATTTGTACTGTATGAGCTCGGGAATAAATAAAAGGGAATGCCAATGTCTGAAAAAGGATTACAGAGTCTGTGCATTACGCTTGGCGTAATGATTATCTTCTGGTTTGTTTTAATCTCGCTATTCTGGGTGGTGATATTTTAAACCCATCCCGTGCTATCACGGCGACGCGGCCGCCGCTGCAGATATAACAGTTACAGGAAACTATGATTTTTTTATAACTGATATATGATAATGGGACGTTATCGTACGGGGACGGCCGCAATGAAAAAGTATCAACAGTTGGCGCAGCAACTGACCGAGCAGATCGCCCTTGGCGTCTGGTTGCCTGGAGATCGGCTGCCGTCGCTGCGCGAGCAGGTGATCAGCAGCGGCATGAGCTTTATGACCGTCAGCCATGCCTATCAGCTGCTGGAAAGCCAGGGGCGCATCGTCGCCCGTCCGCAGTCGGGTTATTATGTTGCCCCCCAGCCGGTGAAGCTTCGCCAGCCGGCGCCGCCTGCCCAGGTCACTCGCGATGAAGCCGTCGATATCAATACCTATATCTTTGAGGTGCTCCAGGCCAGCCGCCAGGCGTCGATGCTGCCCTTTGCCTCGGCCTTTCCGGACCCGCGTCTCTTCCCGCTGCAGCAGCTCAACCGCTCGCTGGCGCAGGTGAGTAAAACCGCCACCGCCATGAGCGTCATTGAGAATCTGCCGCCGGGCAATGCAGAACTTCGGCATGCCATTGCCCGTCGCTATGCCCTGCAGGGGATGAACGTCTCGCCGGACGAGATCGTCATCACCGCCGGGGCGCTGGAGGCGCTTAACCTCAGCCTGCAGGCGGTGACCGAGCCGGGAGACTGGGTGGTGGTGGAAAACCCCTGCTTCTACGGCGCCCTGCAGGCGCTGGAGAGGCTGCGTTTGAAAGCATTGTCGGTGGCCACTGACGTCAGGGAAGGCATTGATCTGACGGCGCTGGAGGCGGCCCTGCAAAACTATCCGGTGAAGGCCTGCTGGCTGATGACCAACGGCCAGAATCCGCTCGGCTTCACCCTCAGCGCTGAAAAAAAAGCGGCGCTGGTGGCGCTGCTGGCGCGCTATAACGTGATGTTGATCGAAGATGATGTCTATAGCGAGCTCTATTTTGGCCGCGAAAAGCCGTTACCGGCGAAGTTCTGGGATCGCCAGGAGATGACGCTGCACTGCAGCTCGTTCTCAAAATGTCTGGTACCCGGCTTTCGTATCGGCTGGGTGGCGGCCGGCAAACAGGCGCGGCGGATCCAGCAGCTCCAGCTGATGAGTACGCTTTCCACCAGTTCGCCGATGCAGTTAGCCCTGGTGGATTACCTGTCCACCAAGCGCTATGACGCCCACCTGCGCCGTCTACGTCGTCAGCTGGCGGAGCGTAAACAGCAGGCCTGGCAGGCGCTGCTGCGCCATCTGCCGCCGGAGGTCGTCGTCCACCACAGCGACAGCGGCTACTTTCTGTGGATCGAACTACCGGAAGGGGCCGACGCTAGCGCACTTAGCGCCCGGGCGCTGGCGTCGCACATCAGCATTGCCCCAGGGAAAATGTTCTCCACCTCCGACAGCTGGACCTCGTTTTTCCGTTTTAATACCGCCTGGGGCTGGGGGGAACGCGAAGAGCAGGGGGTGAAGCGCCTGGGGGAGCTTATTCGCGAACAGCTTGCCTGACCCTGTCGTTTATTTTTCTCATCATAAACATTCTGCGAAAATAAGCGAAAGAGGATTTTTATCGAGGCCGGTCATTATTTTACCGGCGCTCACCATAGGAAATATGCATACCCCTCCTAATTCCCTAACTCGTTGTCTATAATCCATAAAGTCCTGCTTGTGTTGGCGATTTTTACGTAATGCGTCCCGGGTCACAACCTGAATAAATTCCCCTGGGGGCGTTAATCCGCTGACTACCCTTATTTCAGGAGATATTTTTACGGCACGGCTGCCGCTAATTCCTTTGTGACAGGAGTAACACCTGATGAGCAAAAAAATTGCCCGTTGCAGCCTTTATGTGCTGGGTATGGCTTGTTTGACCGTTCAGGCGGCAGAGCCGCTCACCTCGCTGGATAAACCGGAAGGGCGGCTCGATATTATTGCCTGGCCGGGATATATCGAACGCGGTCAGACCGACAAACAGTACGACTGGGTGAGTCAGTTCGAAAAGGACACCGGTTGCCAGGTTAATGTCAAAACCGCTGCCACCTCTGACGAGATGGTCAGTCTGATGGCCAAAGGTGGCTACGATCTGGTCACCGCCTCGGGTGATGCTTCGCTGCGCCTGATCATGGGCAAACGCGTGCAGCCGATCAACACGGCGCTGATTGCCGGCTGGGGCTCCCTTGATCCGCGTATTGCGAAGGGGGCGTGGTTTAACGTCGGCGGTAAAGTCTATGGCACGCCGTATCAGTGGGGGCCGAACCTGCTGATGTACAACACCCGCGTATTCCCGACGCCGCCGGACAGCTGGCGCGTGGTGTTCGTCAAGCAGGATCTACCGGATGGTAAAACCAACCAGGGGCGGGTGCAGGCCTATGATGGCCCGATCTATATCGCCGACGCCGCGCTGTTTGTCAAAGCCACCCAGCCGCAGCTGGGGATCGAAGACCCCTATCAACTGACCGAAACCCAGTACAACGCGGTGCTGAAAGTCCTGCGCGACCAGCAACCGCTGATCCATCGCTACTGGCATGACGCCACCGTACAGATGAACGACTTCAAAAACGAAGGGGTAGCCGCCTCCAGTTCGTGGCCCTATCAAGCCAACGGCCTGAAGGCGGAAGGCCAGCCGGTCGCCACCGTGTTCCCGAAGGAGGGGGTAACCGGCTGGGCGGATACCACCATGCTGCACAGCGAGGCGAAGCACCCGGTCTGCGCCTATAAATGGATGAACTGGTCGCTCACGCCGAAGGTGCAGGGCGATGTGGCGGCCTGGTTCGGTTCGCTGCCGGTGGTGCCTGAGGGCTGTAAAGCCAGCGCGCTGCTCGGTGATAAAGGCTGTGAGACCAACGGCTATGAGCAGTTTAACCGCATTCACTTCTGGAAAACGCCGGTTGCGGAAGGCGGGAAATACGTGCCCTATAGCCGCTGGACTCAGGACTATATTGCGATAATGGGCGGCCGCTAAGGATCGGAGGCAAACAATGACGTACGCGGTCGAGTTCCAGAATGTATCGCGCCTGTATGGCGATGTGCGGGCGGTGGATGGGGTTAGCATTGGCATACGCGATGGAGAATTTTTCTCGATGCTGGGTCCGTCCGGCTCGGGTAAAACCACCTGCCTGCGGCTGATTGCCGGTTTTGAGCAGCTCTCCGGCGGAACCATCCATATCTTTGGTCAGCCGGCCAGCGAACTGCCGCCCTGGCAGCGGGATGTGAATACCGTGTTCCAGGACTACGCGCTATTTCCCCACATGTCGATCCTTGACAACGTCGCCTACGGCCTGATGGTCAAAGGCATGGCGAAGAAAGCGCGCCATGCCCGCGCCCAGGAGGCGCTGGAGAAGGTGGCCCTTGGCTTTGCTCATCATCGCAAGCCCTCCCAGCTCTCCGGCGGCCAGCGGCAGCGGGTCGCGATTGCCCGGGCGCTGGTGAACCAGCCGCGGGTGCTGCTGCTCGATGAGCCGCTGGGCGCCCTGGATTTGAAACTACGCGAGCAGATGCAGGTGGAGCTGAAAAAGCTGCAGCAGTCGCTGGGGATCACCTTCATCTTCGTGACCCACGACCAGAGCGAAGCGCTGTCGATGTCGGATCGCGTGGCGGTGTTTAACAACGGGCGCATTGAGCAGGTGGATGCCCCGCAGGATCTCTATCTGCACCCCAGGACCGCATTTGTGGCCGGTTTTGTCGGCACCGCCAACGTTTTTGCAGCCGAGGCGGCCCGACGATTGTGCGGGATGGCGGGCAGCTGGTCGCTGCGTCCGGAGCATGTTCGCCTGCAGGGCGGCGGCGAGGTGCAGGTGCAGGGTGTGGTGCAGGCGGTGCAGTATCAGGGGGCGGCGACGCGGATCGAGCTCCGCCTCGCGGATGGCGACAAACTGCTGGTCAGCCAGGCCAACATCGATGGCGCTGCGGCGGCCAGCGTTCCGCGAACCGGGCAAATAGTACAGGCGTCATGGTCGCGCTCGGCGATGACCCCGCTGGAAAGCGGAGGCTGAGATGACCATGGCAATAATTCCTGCGCAGACCGGGCGCATATCGGGGATCTTCTGGCGCCGACCGGCGCTGGGCCTGTTTTTACTGCTGCTCGGGCCGCTGATGTGGTTTGGCATCGTCTATCTGGGATCGCTGCTGACCCTGCTGTGGCAGAGCATTTATACCTTTGACGACTTCACCATGTCGGTGACCAGCGACTTCACGCTAGCTAACCTGCGGGCGCTGTTCAACCCTGCCAACTACGACATTATTGTGCGGACCCTGGTGATGGCGCTGTGCGTCACGCTGGCCAGCGCGCTGCTGGCGCTGCCGATGGCCTGGTATATGGCGCGCTACACCAGCGGCAAAATGAAGGCCTTCTTTTATATCGCGGTCATGCTGCCAATGTGGGCCAGCTATATCGTCAAAGCCTATGCGTGGGTGCTGCTGCTGGCGAAAGATGGCGTGGCGCAGTGGTTCCTCGGTCATCTTGGACTGGAGGGGGCGCTGAACGCGCTGTTGAGCGTCCCGGCGGTTGGCGGCAATACCTTGTCCACCTCCGGCCTTGGACGCTTTCTGGTGTTCGTCTACATCTGGCTGCCGTTTATGATCCTGCCGGTGCAGGCGGCGCTGGAGCGTATTCCGGGATCGTTGCTACAGGCCTCGGCCGATCTCGGCGCGGCCCCGCGGCAGACCTTTCGCTACGTGGTGCTGCCGCTAGCCATTCCCGGCATCGCTGCTGGGTCGATCTTCACCTTTTCGCTGACGCTAGGCGACTTTATCGTGCCGCAGCTGGTGGGCCCGCCGGGATACTTTATCGGCAATATGGTTTACTCGCAGCAGGGGGCGATCGGCAATATGCCGATGGCGGCGGCGTTTACCCTGGTGCCTATCGTCTTGATTGCCCTCTATCTGGCGTTCGTGAAACGTCTGGGAGCCTTCGATGCACTCTGAACGCGCGCCCTGGTATCTGCGACTGGCGACCTGGGGCGGGGTGATATTCCTCCACTTTCCGCTGCTGATTATCGCCATCTATGCTTTTAATACGGAAGATGCAGCTTTTAGCTTTCCGCCGCAGGGGCTGACGCTGCGCTGGTTCAGCGAGGCGGCCGGGCGCAGCGACATTCTGCAGGCAGTGACGCTGTCACTTAAGATCGCCGCCCTGTCGACCGCCATTGCCTTAGTGCTTGGCACGCTGGCTGCAGGAGCCCTGTGGCGCAGCGCCTTTTTTGGCAAAAATGCGGTGTCGCTACTGCTGCTGCTGCCTATCGCCCTGCCGGGGATCATTACCGGCCTGGCGCTCCTGACGGCGTTCAAAGCGGTCGGCCTTGAGCCTGGCCTGCTGACGATCGTGGTGGGGCACGCGACCTTCTGCGTGGTGGTGGTGTTTAACAACGTCATCGCCCGCTTCCGCCGGACTTCGTGGAGTATGGTGGAAGCCTCGATGGATTTAGGCGCTACCGGTTGGCAGACCTTTCGTTACGTAGTGCTGCCCAATCTGGGGTCGGCGCTGCTGGCGGGGGGAATGCTGGCATTCGCTCTGTCGTTTGATGAAATTATCGTTACCACTTTTACCGCGGGGCATGAACGCACCTTGCCGCTGTGGTTGCTGAATCAGCTGGGGCGGCCGCGAGATGTGCCCGTCACCAACGTTGTCGCGCTGTTGGTGATGCTGGTAACGACGATACCAATCTTAGGGGCCTGGTGGCTCACCCGCGACGGCGATAACGACGCCGGAAACGGGAAATAAAACCATGAAACAGGATAATGCTATGCAACACAACCTATTGATAAACGGTAAGTTAGTGGCAGGTGAAGGCGAGAAGGTTCCGGTATATAACCCTGCAACCGGCGAAGTGATCCTGGAGATTGCCGAAGCGACAGCGGCCCAGGTCGATGCCGCCGTTGAGGCGGCGGACCGGGCATTCGATGCCTGGAGTCAGACGACGCCGAAGACGCGTGCGGAATGTCTCCTGAAGCTGGCGGACGCCATCTCGGCGCAGGCTGAAACCCTGGCGCAGCTGGAGTCGCTGAACTGCGGCAAGCCGCTGCACTGCGTGATTAATGATGAAATGCCGGCCATCGCCGACGTCTTCCGCTTCTTCGCCGGCGCCGCTCGCTGCCTGCCGGGGATGGCGGCCGGAGAGTATCTCGAAGGGCATACCTCAATGATCCGCCGCGATCCGGTGGGCGTGGTGGCCTCCATCGCGCCGTGGAACTATCCGCTGATGATGGCGGCCTGGAAGCTGGCCCCGGCGCTGGCGGCGGGCAACTGCGTAGTGATAAAACCCTCGGAGATTACCCCGCTGACGGCGCTGAAGCTGGCGGAGCTGGCAAAAGATATCTTCCCGGAGGGGGTTATCAACGTGCTGTTTGGCCGCGGTAAAACGGTGGGCGACCCCTTGACCGCCCACGTTAAAGTGCGAATGGTCTCCCTGACCGGATCGATTGCCACCGGGGCCCATATCATCGGCCATACCGCCTCGTCGATTAAACGCACCCACATGGAGCTGGGCGGTAAGGCGCCAGTGATCGTTTTTGACGATGCGGACATCGATGCGGTGGTGGATGGGGTGCGGACCTTCGGTTTTTACAACGCCGGCCAGGACTGCACGGCCGCCTGCCGGATCTACGCCCAGCAGGGTATCTATGACCAGCTGGTGGAGAAACTCGGGGCGGCGGTGGCCAGCCTGAAAATGGGGGCGCCGGAGGACGCTGCCACCGAACTGGGTCCGCTGAGCTCGCTGGCCCATCTTGAGCGCGTTAGCGCGGCGGTGGAAGCCGCAAGGGCGCTGCCGCACATTAAGGTGGTCACCGGCGGCAGTCGGGCTGACGGCGCGGGCTATTACTTCCAGCCGACGCTGCTCGCCGGCGCCCGGCAGGAAGACGCTATTGTCCAGCGCGAAGTGTTTGGTCCGGTAGTCAGCGTGACGCCTTTCAGCGATGAAGCGCAGGCCCTGAGCTGGGCGAATGACTCTCAGTATGGTCTGGCCTCCTCGGTATGGACGAAAGATGTCGGTCGCGCCCATCGTCTTAGCGCCAGGCTGCAGTACGGCTGCACCTGGGTCAATACCCACTTTATGCTGGTCAGCGAAATGCCGCACGGTGGCCAGAAGCTGTCAGGCTACGGCAAGGACATGTCGATGTATGGCCTTGAGGATTATACCGTGGTCCGCCATGTGATGGTTAAGCATAGCTAAAGGATTGATCATTTAGCGCCAGGCGACTATTGCGCGATGGGTGTGTTAGGCCGCTAATAGTCACAATGGCAAAAATTGTCAAAACTCAATCCAGGGGATATGAGATTATTCTGATGCCCCTTCAAGAGCTAAGCCATCATGAGTGCCGGAGATAAGCGCCGGATGGGGTCCGCCAGTCACCCTGGGCGCACAGCGCCCGGCGGGTGGGGCGGCAACATCGCGGTTCGCGACCGAATTGCGGCCCCTGTCTGTCGGCAGGGGCTTTTTTGTGCTCGCAGAAGAGCGAAGAGATGAGCCGGCCAGTCGCGCCGGGGTAACGAGAATACCGCTTTAATTACTTTCAGCGCCTGGTTTTTTTGCTGGGCAGGCTGGCGCTGCGCCGGTCACGAATGTAGGAAATAAGATTATACACCGCCGCGACCAGCAGGATTAGCGCGATGACCAGCGTGATGATTCCGGACATATCCACCTCGAAATTCACAGCGCGAACTGCGCTAAAGCATTACCAATGGTTATGAATGTAAGTATTATCTGACGCGAAGGCAAATGATATTTGTTGTCATTTAGCGCTATTTCTGGCTCTTATCCGTGATGACGGAGATGAAGAGGTTATGTTACAACGGCTTGCCATCGCCATTTATCTTCTTACGATGACGGCCCGCGCGATATATTGCGCCTGTGGCGAAGGCGGCGATCCTTTTCCCCTTGCCGACGGCGAAATATTTTCCTTATTAGCGAAATTAACTCCCCTGAACAGAAAGTATTTCACGGCTAGAGATAAGCTTTTAATATTTACGGTTATCGCATGATATTTGTTCTGAATATTTTATAGCCCTGAGGCAGAGGCAAATACCGGATGCCGCCCGGTAGCGCGCCCCGGGTTTGACTTTCCGCCGCCGCTCATGCGATCATTTAGGGCATATTAGGTTTTGACGTTGATGTCGCTGTGAAAATTTTTGCTTTTATTCTGCTGGCTATCGGCGCTGTGGCGCTGAGCTATGGTAATGCCCCGGCGAAACGAATCCAAAGCTGTGAGAAGATGGGCGTAGGGCAGGCCGTCTGCGCCGCCGCCGAATGGGATAGTGAAAAAGTCAATGTACTGCCGCGCTATAACCCCAGTCTTAATAAGGTAATAGCTGCCGCGCAGTTAGCCCCCGCCGCCCGACAGCAAGATAACAACTCTGTTGTTCGCGCGTAAAAAAGCAGCCTTCGGGGCTGCTTTTTTAGGTTTCGTTGCTGAATTAAATGATTAAAACCAGCCAAATCTTACGGACAGCAGGCTGAGAAGCGCGAACGCGGCGCAGACATTAATCATAACGACGGTTTTACTGGAGACATCCATAGCGCCACCCTAATGAGTAAGTCCTAAAGGTATAGTACGGCGCCAGCGGTTGCGCTATCAGATTAAGACGAATCAGGCTTTATTCTGAATATTCAGCCCGTTTCTGATTTTGTTATACAGGTATCTCTGAATCACGACGTCATGGCAGATAATCATCCCACCATGGAACGCCCCTCAGGGAAGGAAAAAGTAAGAATGACGTTATATCAAAAAATGTTGGTGTTTTACGCCATTATGGGCGTGATATGCGCCGTGATTAGCTGGTTTTTAACCAAAGAGAGCCGGATGATCCGCCTGCTGGCGGCCCTGCTGATCGGCGCCACCTGGCCGTTCAGCTTCCCGATGGCGCTGCTCGTCTCGCTGTTTTAACCCTCAGGCGCTAGACGGCAGAAAGGGGTAGCACAAAGGATAAGGTTACTGTATAAAAAAACAGTAACCTTATCATGGAGGCATACAGGTGAACGGTTTTTATTCGTCCGTCGCTGGCGCCACGCTGCGCTGGCACGATTTCCCGGGAGATGGCCTTCCGGTGGTGTTTATCCACGGCCTTGGCTGCGCGTCATCCTACGATTATCCCCGCATTGCCAGCGATCCCGCGCTCCGCGAACGGCGCAAAATACTCATCGATCTGCCGGGCTTCGGCTATAGCGATAAACCGCGCGTGTTTAGTTACAACATACATGAGCAGGCTTTAGTTTTGGAGCAGTTCCTCAGCCACCTGCGCCTGCAGCGCTTCGCGCTGTTCGGGCATAGCATGGGAGGGAGCATCGCCATCGAAGCGGCGGGGCTACTGGGCGAGCGGGTGACCACGCTGTTGGTCTCGGAACCCAACCTGTTCGCCGGCGGCGGCGAGTACAGCAGGCGCATTGCGGCGCAGTCAGAGACAGCCTTTGTCGCTGACGGCTATGCCAGGCTGCTGGCGGAGGAGCGCTCGCCGTGGGCGGGTTGTTTACAAAACAGCGCCCCCTGGGCCGTCTGGCGGGCCGCCAGCAGCCTGATACGCGGCAGCGACACGCCCTGGTTTACCCAGCTATGCCAGCTGCGCTGCCAGAAAATGCTGATCGTCGGAGAGCGGTCGCTCCCTTATGCGGATAGCGACCTCGTTCAGGCACAAGGGATCCCGGTCGGCATCGTGCCCCATGCCGGACACTCGATGGCGTGGGAAAATCCGCAGGGGCTGGCGCAGCTTATCGCCAGCCATAGTTAAGAGGCGCTGGGCCTCAGAAGGGAAGCTCGCGGGGCTGGGTCTGGATCGTTATCCAGCGCAGCTCGGTGAATTCCGCGATCCCGGCCCGGCCGCCAAAGCGGCCATAGCCGGAGGCTTTGCAGCCGCCAAACGGCATTTGCGCCTCATCATGCACCGTTGGGCCATTGATATGGCAAATCCCGGTTTGCAGACGTTGCGCTACGTTCCACGCTCTGGCGCTGTCGCGGCTGTAGACCGCAGCGGAAAGACCGTACTCGCTGTCGTTGGCCACCGCCAGCGCCTCCTCTTCGCTATGAACGCGAATAATCGCTTTCACCGGACCGAAGGACTCTTCACGCCACAGGCGCATCTCGCGGGTCACGCCGTCCAGCAGGGTCGGGCTCATATGGGTATCGTTGGCTCTACCACCGGTCAGCAGGCGAGCGCCTTTCGCTAACGCATCGTCAATGAGCGCGTTGCAGCGGGCGATGGTGTTCATATCGACAACCGGGCCCGTGAGGGCGGCAGGCAGGGCGGCGGCGCGCCTGGCCAGCAGCGGGATAAACGCCTCCGCTACGGCATTGTCGACAATAATGCGCTCGGTGGACATGCAGATCTGCCCGGCGTTGGCGAAGGCGCCAAAAACAGCGCCCGCCGCCGCTTGCTCAATATCAGCATCGTCCAGCACCAGCAGGGGCGCTTTTCCACCGAGCTCGAGCACCGCTGGTTTCAGATACTGTCCGCAGGTGCGGGCGATAATGCGCCCCACCGGTGTGGAACCGGTAAAGTTAACGCGCCGCACCGCCGGGTGGGCGATCAGCGATTCCACCAGCGCCGGCGCATCTTCAGGCGCACAGGTAAGATAGTTCACCACGCCCGGCGGGAAGCCCGCCGCGTCAAGGGCGTCGATAATCAGTCCCTGAGTGGCGGGGGAAAGTTCGGCGCCCTTAAGGATCACCGTGTTGCCACAGGCCAGCGGCGTCGCCAGGGCCCGGGTGGCCAGAATCAGCGGCGCGTTCCACGGCGCCATGCCCAGCACCACTCCCGCCCCCTGGCGGACGCCCATCGCCAGGTTACCCGGCACGTTGGACGGAATTATTTGCCCTTCAATCTGGGTGGTCAGCGCCGCCGCTTCACGCAGAATATCTGCCGCCAGATGAACATTAAATCCGGCCCAGTGCGCGGTCGCGCCGGTCTCCGCCGTCATGGCGGCGATAAATTTCGCCTCCCGCAACAGCATCTGTTCCGCCGCCTCGAGCAGTAAGCGACGTCGTTCCGCCGGCGCAGTATCGCGCCACAGCGGAAAGGCGCAGGCCGCGGCTTCGACGCAGCGTTTGCCGTCGGCGAGGCTGGCGGCAGCGGCCACCGAGGCTGCCTCATCGTGGGCCGGGTGGCGTCGGGTAAAGGTGCGGCGGCCTTCGGCATCGTGCCACTGGCCGTCAATGTACAGATTGCAGGTGATTGTCATGGTGGAAACCTCTTGTTCTGCGGTTCCCCCAGTGTACCGGGCGGCACTGACGGGAAGCGTGAGCCGGGCGGTTATCGCACATTTTTTTGCAGGAATTTTGTGTGGCTCACATCATCCCGAAGCCCTCTGGCGTAAAAAGCAGCGCAACGTCGATTAAACCAGCAAATTCCACGCGTTTTGCATAAGGTGATAGCCATTGATTATTTGCCGCCGTCAGGCGGCTGTGCTGTTATTACTGTTCTTATAATCAATAATCAGGACTTATAACCATGTCTACAGGGAAAACCACGCTGGCGCTGCTGCTGAGCGCACTGCTGCCGGCCGGCGCCGCCTGGGCCGCAGGCAATGACACTCTGGTCTACTGCTCAGAAGCCTCTCCGGAGTCCTTCAATCCGCAGATCGCCAGCTCCGGTCCGTCGTTCGTCGCCAGCTCGCAGGTACTGTATAACCGTCTGGTGAGCTTTGACCCGGTGAAAAATACGCCGATCCCGTCGCTGGCCACCGAGTGGCACGTCTCTGAGGATGGCAAAACCTGGACCTTTACTCTGCGTCAGGGGGTGAAGTTCAACAGCAACAAATTCTTCAAACCGACCCGCGATTTTAACGCCGACGACGTCCTGTTCTCCGTGCTGCGCCAGATGGATCCTCAGCATCCTTATCACAAGGTGTCGCAGGGGAACTATGAATACTTCCACGACGTGGGCCTCGATAAGCTGATTAAATCGGTGAAAAAGGTGGATGATTACCATGTCCAGTTCGAGCTCAACGAGCCGAACGCGGCGTTTCTTGCCGACTGGGGCATGGACTTCGCCTCTATTCTGTCGGCAGAGTATGGTGAGGCGATGCTGAAGAAAGGAACGCCGGAAAACGTTGATAACTGGCCTGTCGGTACCGGACCGTATGCGCTGCAGCAGTATAAAGTGGATTCGCAAATCCGCTATATCGCCAATCCCCACTACTGGGAAGGCGAGGTACCGACCAAGCACCTGATCTTCTCCATTACGCCGAACGTCGAGACTCGTCTGGCGAAACTGCAGACCAACGAGTGCCAGATTATTCCCGCGCCGTCGCCGGTACAGTTCCCGGTGATTAAGGGCAATAAAGATCTGGCGCTGCATGCGGTTGAGGCGCTGAACGTCGGCTATCTGGCGTTTAACACCGAGAAAAAACCGTTTGATAATGTGCTGGTGCGCCAGGCGTTAAACTATGCTACCGACAAGCAGGCGATCGTCAAGGCGGTATTCCTCGATTCCGGCAGCGTGGCGAAATCACCGATCCCGTCGACGATGCTCGGGTATAAGAAAGATCTCCCGGACTATGACTACGATCCGCAGAAAGCCAAAGCGCTGCTCAAGCAGGCGGGTCTGGAGCAAGGCGCGGAAGTGACCCTGTGGTCAATGCCGGTCCAGCGCCCCTACAACCCAAACTCAAAACGCATTGCCGAAATGATCCAAAACGACTGGGCGAAAGTGGGGGTGAAAGCCAAAATTGTCAGCTATGAATGGGGCGAATACCTTGCCGGTATGCGTAAAGGGGAGCACGACAGCGCCCTGTATGGCTGGATGTCGGACAACGGCGATCCGGACAACTTTGCTGGCACATTGCTCAGCTGTGATAATATCCAGACCGGCTCCAACGCCGCCCGCTGGTGTGACAAATCCTATGACGCGCTGGTAAAGAAAGCGCTGTTGGTGAGCGATCCGCAGGCGCGGGCCAAACTCTACGAACAGGCGCAGGAGATTTTTTATCAGCAGGCGCCATGGATCACCCTGGCGACCGGGAAAACCTTCTATGCGACGCGCAGCAACGTCAGCGGCTACACCGTCAGCATGATGGGGAGCGATTTTTCCAAAGCGAAGCTGAATTAAGCGAAAGGAGAACAGGATGGCACATCTGGATGAGGTTATCGTCAAAGTCGATGACGCCCTGGCCGAGGGCGTTATCGCGCATATGAATGAGCTGCTAATCGCCCTGAGTGATGATGCGCAACTCAGTCGTGAGGAACGCTATATCCAACAGCAGCGTCTGCGCACCGCCATCGCCCATCATGGGCGACAGCATCAGGAAGAGCAGGACGCGCGCCGCGAGCAGTTGACCAAAGGCGGCGCGATCCTCTGAAGATGCGCTCAGAACTGGCGTCTGGCCACCAGCCAGGCGCCCACCACCAGCATCACCGCCCCGCATAACGGTCCGATCAGCGCCCGCACCGGCACGCCGTGGGCGCGAACTAAATCCATGATCAACCCGCCCACCAGCTGGCTGGCCACCAGTACCGCAATGGTCGTCGCCGCGCCAACGTTTTGATAACCGCTGATGCTGGCGAAGACGAAAAAGGACCCCAGCAGGCCGGGGATCAGCGTCCACCACTTCACGCTCAGGGCCAGCTCCTGAAAGCCGGCGACGCCCTGGCGCAGCAGTAACATCGTCACGAAGATAACGATCCCGACCAGCGAATTGAGCAGCATAGCGATAAGGATCGTCGACGCCGACTGGGTGATGCGCACCATCAGAGTGTTCTGCACTACCAGGCCAACGCCGGCGGCGATCAGGCAGGCGAGAGTGAGCGACGCGTTCATGCTTTGCCGTCCGGGTCCTGACGCGCATCCAGCTGCAGCTGCATAAAGGTCAGATCCAGCCAGCGGCCAAATTTGGTGCCCACCTGCGGCATCTGCCCGGTGGTGATAAAGCCCAGCGTTTCATGCAGATGCAGCGAAGCGTGATTCTGCGACTCGATGCCGGCGACCATCACATGTTTATTCAGCCGTCGCGCTTCGGCGATCAAGGCGACCAGCAGCTTGCGGCCCAGCCCTTTCCCCTGATGTTCGGGATGAACGTACACCGAATGCTCCACGGTATGGCGAAAGCCGTCAAACGCCCGCCAGTCGCCAAACGAGGAATAACCGGTAATGACGCCGTCTTCCTCGCTCACCAGTACCGGAAATCCAGCCAGCTGGCGGGCTTCAAACCAGGCGATGCGGTTGTCGGTATCCACAGTTTTATCATTCCAGATGGCGGCGGTATGGACGACGGCATGGTTATAGATCTCGGCGATCGCCGCGCAGTCGTCTTTAATGGCAGGGCGAATGGACATAGCAAACCTCAATTTTTCGTACACTATAGTAGTACAATATTATTACAATAATGAACGCCACGCTGTCATCCGTTTTCAGCATAATTTTAACGGCTAACCCGGGAATAACGCGTCTCGGTGGATGGTTGTGTAATAGGGGGGCGCACACTATAGTGTTACGTTATGAATACTATAGAAGACAACCTCAATCAGCGCATCAGCGCGCGCATCCGCATCGAGCGCGAGTCCCGCGGCTGGTCGCTGAACGACCTTGCCGAACGGGCCGGCGCCTCGCGGGCGATGATCCATAAAATCGAGCGCGGCGAAAGCAGCCCGACCGCCTCGATGCTGGGCCGTCTTTCCGGCGCCTTCGGCATCAGTATGTCGACCCTGATCGCCCGCGCGGAAATGCAGGAGGGCAAGCTGCTGCGCTTTGCCAGCCAGCCGGTATGGCGCGACCCGCAAAGCCACTATCTCCGCCGCCACGTTTCGCCGCGCAGCGATTTGCCGATCGATCTGGTGCAGATTGAGCTGCCGCCCGGTAGCGATGTGCCGATGCCCGCCGCGTCCTATGCGCTTGCCCGCCAGTTAATCTGGCTGCAACAGGGAGAGCTGGTGTTTGTCGAAGGCAATACCCGCCATGAGATGCAGGCGGGGGATTGTCTGGAGCTTGGCCCGCCCAACGATTGTCGCTTTATTAATGAATCCGCAGAGACCTGCGTCTATCTGGTGGTTCGCCTTAATCAATCGCCATCCGGCTCTTAATGGTAAAGCACGTTGCGCATAAAGCAGCTAGCCTCAGTACAGTCTGCTAACAAGAGGAGTTTGCTATGTTTGCTATGACAGATCAACCGCAACGCCATCGCCGCTGGGTACTGGCTTCCCGCCCCCATGGTGAACCGACGGCAGAGAATTTCCGCCTGGAAGAGAGCGAAGTGCCGACGCCAGGCCCGGGTCAAGTGCTGCTGCGTACCGTTTATTTATCGCTCGACCCGTATATGCGCGGGCGCATGAGCGACGCGCCGTCCTATTCGCCGCCGGTGGCCATTGGCGCGGTGATGGTGGGAGGGACCGTGAGTCGCGTGGTCAGCTCAAATCATGCCGATTATCAACCCGGCGACTGGGTGCTGGGCTACAGCGGCTGGCAGGATTATGAACTCTCCGACGGCAGCGGACTGGTGAAGCTGGGTGACAATCCGCAACACCCGTCCTGGTCGCTGGGAGTTCTGGGGATGCCCGGCTTCACCGCCTACATGGGTTTGCTGGACATCGGCCAGCCAAAGGCGGGCGAAACGCTGGTGGTCGCCGCGGCGACCGGGCCGGTTGGCGCCACGGTTGGACAGATCGGCAAAATTAAGGGCTGCCGCACCGTCGGCATCGCTGGCGGCGCGGAAAAATGCCGCTACGCGGTTGAGACGTTAGGCTTTGATCTCTGCCTTGACCATCGTGCGGATGATTTTGCCGAACAGCTGGCCCAGGCCTGCCCGCAGGGTATTGACGTTTATTATGAAAACGTCGGCGGCAAGGTTTTTGACGCGGTGCTGCCGCTGTTGAATACCGCAGCGCGGGTACCCGTCTGCGGGCTGGTGAGCGGCTATAACGCCACCGGGCTGCCGGACGGGCCAGATCGTCTGCCGCTGCTGATGGCGACCATCCTCAAAAAGCGCATCCGGATGCAGGGCTTTATTATTGGCCAGGATTACGGGCATCGGATCGCCGAATTCCAGCAGCAGATGGGGCGCTGGGTGCAGGAGGGGAAAATTAAATATCGCGAACAGCTTATCGACGGTCTGGACCAGGCGCCGCAGGCGCTGATCGGCCTGTTAAAAGGTGAGAACTTCGGTAAGGTGGTGATCCGCGTCGCGGCGGACGACTAGCCTGGCGGGCTTCGACTTAACAGGCCCCTTTCCCGCCAGGGGAAAGGGGCCTGGCATAGAGGTCAGGCGTAGAAGGCTAACCGCTGGGCGAGCAGATCGACAAAGGCTTCGCGGTCCACATCCAGCATCAGGGTGGTATTGGGCCGATTGCCGGTCAGATGGTAGTAATCGACCACCGTCATCCCCTGGGTATATTTGCCTTCCGTTTCTACGCCAACCCAGCGTTCGATCGTGGTAAAGATCACCGGCTTGAGGAGCCAGGCGATGGTGCAGGGATCGTGCAGCGGCGCGCCGTCGAAGCCCCACTTTTCATCTTTGTGGTAGGCCATAAAGAAGTCGAGCAGCTCGGCGACGATGGTCGACACCGGGTTGCCAATCTGGCGGAATCGCTCGATATCGGCGGGAAGGATTTGCGCCTTATGGGTGACGTCAAGGCCCGCCATCACCACCGGGATCCCCGACTGAAAGACCATTTCCGCGGCCTGCGGATCAACGTAGATATTAAACTCCGCCGCCGGCTGCCAGTTGCCCAGCCCCATGGCGCCCCCCATGATCACGATGCGGGCGATCTTCGCGTGCAGCTCCGGATGGCTGGCTAGCAGCAACGCCACGTTAGTCTGCGGCCCGGTGGCCACCAGAGTCACCGGCTCCTGGCTTTCCCGCAGCACGCTGGCCATCAGTTCGACGGCGGTGCAGTTCTGCGGCGCAAAGGCCGGCTCAGGCAGGCTCGGGCCATCCAGTCCGCTCTCGCCGTGCACGTTATCGGCGATGATCAGATCGCGCATCAACGGCTTCCACGCGCCGCCGGCAACCGGAATGTCCGGCCGGTTCAGCAGCGTCAACATACGCAGCACGTTGCGCAGGGTCTTCTCCGGGGTCTGGTTGCCCGCGGAAGCGGTGACGGCTTTCACCTCCAGCTCCGGCGAGGCGAGGGCGAGGACCAGGGCGATCGCGTCATCATGTCCCGGATCGCAATCAATCATAATCGGCAGTGCCATAGCAGCTCCTTGTTGGCGATGTTCTGTGACCAGACTAACGCTGCGAGTCGGGGCAGACGAGATGGTGTGCAGAATAGTGTGATGGAGACCACGATTGCTGCGAGGGCAACGCGTATCGTTACGCGACCGTCCGTAAACATGATGCCTCGTTTTGCGGTGGCGCAAGATGGCGCCCGGCGCGGCGCGATATAATAGAAAAATTGCTAATCCTTACGGATATTAATGGTTTGCTTTTCGGCGGGCGGGTTCTTATCCTTAAGAAAACTCAAGAGGTTATTACGATGAAAGATGTAGTAGATAAATGCAGCACCAAAGGCTGCGCCATTGATGTCGGGACGATCATTGATAACGAGGACTGCGTCTACCGGGCCGAGAAGGTGTTCCCAAGCCGCGAAGAAGCGGAATCCACCGTAGCCGCCGTGCGCGAACGTGCTGCCGCCGCAGCGCCGGCCAGTGAACCGCCGCAGGTCGATTACACCATCGCCGCCGCTGGCGACGCGGTGAAACTCGACCTCTCCATCGCCTTCTCCTGCCAGGCGGAAAAGATCATTTTCGAGTTATCCTTGCGAAATCTGCTTTAATTCGCGCCCGTAGCGGAAGCGCGATGCTCTGGCGGGCAGGCGCCTTCCGCTGATGCAGCACGCTGCCCGCCCGGCGACCTGAGCCGGGTGAGCGCGGTTAGTCTTGAAAGACGACGTTTCCGCCAACCATGGTCATCACCACGCGGCTGGCGCCAATCTCCTCATGGGCTACGGCGAAGATATCGCGGTCCAGCACCTGAAAATCAGCGACTTTGCCGACCTCTATCGATCCGCGTACCGCTTCTTTCCCTTCCTGATAGGCCGCATTGATGGTGTACATCCGCACGCCGTCCGCCACGCTAATTGCCAGTTCCGGGCGAATAACGTTGCCGCTGGAAGATGATTTGCGGGTGACCGCTGCCTGAACCATTTTGCGCCAGTTCACCAGCGCCATAATGCCATCTGACCCGCCGGCGATGATGACCCCAAGGTCGATGATATCCCGTAGCCCTTTGCAGATTTCCCCCTTGATGCCACAGTAGCGGGCGCGCTGTTCATAGTCATATGCCGGGCCGCCGGGTGAGGGTTGTTCGGAAAGCAGAATGCCGTATTTTGCCGCCGTCACGAAATCTTGCCGATCGCCCATTGAGCCGTGCAGCACATAATGCCGTCGGCTCTCCCCCGGATAGCGCTGAATCGCCTGCACGAAGCTGTTAATCGTGACTTTTACCGCCTTATCGCCGACCGCATGGACTGCCACCTGAAAACCGCGCTGGTGAGCCAGCAGAATCATCTGCTGTAGCGCCTCAACTTGTGCTTCCTCGGTCGCCTCGGGGCCACCAAACACCGAGCGTCCGCGATATCCCGGCCGGTCGGCGTAATCCTGATTCATCCACGCTGTGTGCGATGTGGGAACGCCATCGCAGAACAGTTTTATGGTCCGACAGTCCAGCCAGTCCCGGTCGGTGAACTGGGAGAAATCAAAGCTATCCAGATCGCGCTTCAGGGTGGCGCAGGATTGAACCCCCCGCTCGGCAGAGTAAAAGGCGATGGATACCCGGGCGGTGAGTTTTCCTTCATCCTGCAATTCACGGTAGGCGGCGATGGCGCGATCCCCCGCGGCGCCTACCTCGCGCGTATTTTCCCCCGGACCCATGGCGCCTTCCGTGTAGCTGGCATACCCTTCGCTGTTCATCAGGCGCTGGGCTGCCAGAAGGTTCTCTTTGAGGGCCGCTACGGTCAGACGCGGCATCGTGCCGGATGCGAGATGCAGGGCGGGCAGGTCGATGAAATTGCCGTCCAGTTCGCCACTGGCCGTTCGCCCCAGATGTCCGCCGAGGGGATCAGGGGTGCTGGCGTCAAGACCGGAGAGGGCCAGCGCCCGGCTGTTGACGATGCAGGAGTGACCGTCCCACAGGGCGAGCAGGGTGGGATGATCGGCCGTGACGTCGTCAATATCCCAGCGCGTCAGAGAGCGCTGCTCGGCCGCGCACTCCTTGATTGCGTTTGGATCCAGACCGCAGACGCGGATCCATGCCCCGGCGGGAGTGCGGGCTGCCTGGTCGCGCAGTCTTTCCCGCAGTACTGCCAGGAAACGCACGTCCTGGCAGTTCAGGCAATGCCAGCTGTCAGCGAGCCAGCCGATATGGATGTGTGAGTCATGCGCGGCGGGTAAAATGAGTTTGCCGCCAAGGTCAATGACCTGCGTCTGGGGACCAATATGCTGCTGAATCTCCTGGTCTTCACCAACGTTAATAATCCATCCCTGCTTCACGGCGATGGCGCGCTTAAAACTAAAATGTGCGTCCACCGTGGCGACCTTGCCGTTAATCAATACGCAGTCCGCATAAACGACATTATCCATTTATCCCTCCCTGGCTGATAAAAGTGCCGATCAATATAAATAGTAACCATGGTGACTATGTGGTGACTATATGACTACGAAGGGGGTGGAGTGTCAAGCGCGGGTGGTTGGCGGGTGTCCGCCTGGCGGTGGAATAGACGGTAAGGAAAAGCGCTTCGCCCGCCGATCGCGAGAGGCATCGGCGGGGAAGGGGCGTGTTATTCGAAGCGCCAGGCGAGGTTCAGGCCGATGCCGTAGTTACGTCCCGGGGCAGGCTCGTAGTAACGTCCGTTAGACTCGTTAACGATGACAGACCCGACGTACTCCCGGTCGAACAGGTTGTCGATGCGACCGAACAGATCCATATCCATCCTGCCGTAGCTCCATTTATAGCCAGTCGTCAGGCCAACCACCGTCCAGGAGGGCGCTTTGGCGGTGTTTTCGTCATTGGCCATGATATCGCTCATATAGCGAATATCGCTCCCGGCGTACCAACCTTGCTCCGGCTGATAGCCAAAGGAGGCGTAGCCCATATTGCGCGCGATCCCCGGAATGCGATTGCCATTGCAGCTGGCGTCGTCGCAGACGTTAGTGCGATAGGTCGCGTCCAGCCAGGTCCAGGCCGCCTTCAGACGCCAGCTCTCGCCAAACTGCTGATCCAGCCCCAGCTCCATCCCCTGACGGCGGGTCTTGCCGGCGTTTTTATAACTGGTGCGCCCGCCGCTGCTGCTGTCGACCACAATCTCATTATCGGTATTGGTCTGGAACAGGGCGGCGGTGAACAGCCCGTTGCCGATCCGCGTCTTGCTGCCGATCTCCACCGTGTCGTTGGTGGAGGGTTTCAGGCCGAAGTTGAGGCCGCTCTGGTTATCGGAGCGGTAGGAGAGTTCGTTAATGGTTGGCGTCTCGAAGCCGCGGCCGGCGGAAAGATAGACGTTCCACGCGTCGGTCAGGGCATATTTCAGCGAGCCCGCGGGCAGCCATTTGTGATAGCTGGCATCACCGCTGTCATCGCCATTGCCTGGGGTGATGTAGTAGTCGTTCGAGTCGAACCATACCGAGCTGTAGCGAACCCCGGCATCGAGCGAGAGTTTGTCAGTGAGCTGCCACTGGGTCTGCAGGTAGGGGTCGACGTTCCACATCAGGTTGCGTTCGTTACGGCGCAGCGCGCCCTGTTCGCCATACTGCGGCGCGCCGTTGACCATCACAAAGTTTTCATACCCTTTGCGCCGCTCGCTCATGTTCTCGTAGTCGAGACCGGCGGTGAGCGTGACGGGCACCAGCAGCTCTCCGCGATGGGTCAGCCGGGTATCAATCCCCTGGTAGTGACGGGTAAGGTCGATCACCCCGCCGGCATGGCTCGGCTTCAGCTGCGGCGCGCGCGGGATTGACTGGAACTGCGTGGTTTCACGTTCTCCAGCGTACATCATAACGCTGAGATCGTCCTGGGCACTGAGCTGGCGCTCATAGCGCAGGCCGGCCTGGGTCTGTCGGGTATTCTTGCGGGTATTATACTGGTCGCCGCGCGGCGACTGGCGCGGGTTATCGCGCCATTCATCGGCAGTCAGGCCACCGGCGTCATTGGCTTTGATATCCACGCTATTCAACAGCAGAGTCAGCTTACTGACGTCGTTGATGCGCACCCCCAGCCGGGCGTTCGCCAGATTTTTGCGCGCGCCGCTGTGATCGCGATAGCCATGGGTGGTGAAGCGATTGGTTGAGACCGTGTAATCCACATCGCCTGCGTGGCTGCCGTCGCCAACGGCGCCAGTGGCTTTCATCCCGTAGTGCCAGGTGCCGAAGCTGCCATAGTAGCTGCTGGCTTCCACGGTGGGCGGCTGGGTGCCGGTCTGGCTGGTGACGTTGNNGGCCGCGCAGCACCTCAATGGTGTCAACGCTGCCGATATCAATATTTGAGGTCTGCCCCTGGCCGTCGGGCATGGTGGCCGGAATGCCATCCACATAGATGCGTAGTCCGCGCACGCCATAGGTTGAGCGCGAGCCAAAGCCGCGAATCGACAGCTGCAGATCCTGGGCATAGTTTTGCCGGTTCTGCACCTGCAGGCCCGGCACGGCGCCCAGCGATTCAGAGAGATTGACGCGCGGCGCGGCCTGGCGCATCTCATCCCCATTCACCACGCTGACGGCGGCGGGGGTATCCAGTTCAGAAACCGTGGTTGGCGCGGCGGTCACCACCATGGTTTGTTCATCAGCGGCCTGGGCTGCGGCAATGAGCGGCAAGAGCAGGGCCGGGAGGGCGACGTGACGCACGGACAGGATTTTCATCGATAATACTCAAAGACGAACCAAATGGAACATATGTATATATGTTACCTCGTTTGTAAAATATTTGAAAATTATTAACTGCTGCTGGTTAACGGATAGTGCTCGCCAGGCATGAATTTACCGCACAACAACAATTAACGCTCCACTTTGATATAAATAATGATTACTATTCGCATTCAAAAACAAGGGTAAAGCCAGGACTTTACCGCCGGAAGCGATGTCGGGTCAGCACATACTGGTTTATCAAAGGGAGTCGTCATGTCATTACGTCATTTTGCCGCGCCGCGTCTGCGCCATTCACTGCTCGTCACTTCTCTGCTGCTGGCAGGCAGCTTTAGCGCCCACGCCGCGGAAGAGATGCTGCGCAAGGCCGTCGGAAAAGGGGCCTACGAAATGGCCTACAGCCAGCAGGAGAATGCGCTGTGGGTCGCCACATCACAGAGTCGTTCGCTGGACAAAGGCGGGGTGGTTTACCGTCTTGACCCCACAACCCTCGACGTGACGCAGATTATTCACAACGATCTGAAGCCGTTCGGCGCCACTATCAACCATGCCACCGGCACGCTGTGGTTTGGCAATACCGTCGACAGCACTGTCACCGCTATTGACGCCAAAACCGGCGCCGTGAAGGGGCGCCTGGTGCTGGACGAGCGTCAGCGCAGCGAAACCGTGCGTCCGCTGCAGCCGCGCGAGCTGGCGGTCAATGAGCAGACCAACACGGTCTACATTACCGGTCTGGGCAAAGAGAGCGTAATTTGGGTGGTAGATGGCGCGACCCTGAAGCTGAAAACGACCATTACCGGCACCGGGGCAATGGCGACGGGTCTGGCGATCGATCCGCAGGCTAAGCGTCTGTATACCACCAACGCCGATGGCGAACTGCTGACCATCGACAGCGAGAGCAACACGATTGCGTCGCGAAAAAAATTGCAGGATGACGGCAAAGCGCATTTCTATCTTAACCTGAGTCTCGATACCGCCGGCCATCGTGCCTTTATTACCGACAGCAAGCAGCCGGAAGTGCTGGTGGTCGATACCCGCGACGGCAAGGTGCTGGAGAAAATCGCCGCGCCGGAGTCGCTGGCGGTGCTGTTTAACCCGGCGCGCAACGAAGCCTATGTGACGCATCGTAAGGCCGGGGAAGTCAGCGTTATCGACGGCAAGAGCTACAAGGTAGTGAAGACCTTTAAAACGCCGACTCACCCCAACAGCCTGGCGCTCTCCGAGGACGGCAAAACGCTGTACGTTAGCGTGAAACAGGCTTCCAGCCGTGAGAAAGAAGCCACCGCGCCGGACGATGTGATCCGCATCGCCCTCTAAGACCTCAGCGCGACGAAACCGGAAAACGGTGGTCGCGCTCCGCATGTCGCCGGGCCAGGCCCGGCGACTCACCCTCTGTTACAAACGCCTATTGGCCTGACAAACCAGATGGTTATACACTTAACCCTTTTCCGCCACGTGCGGGCAGTGGTAATCAGTGGAGATAAAATGAAAAAGCCATTCATGGTGATTTGCGCCGGCGCGATGCTGGCGCTGCTGGCAGGTTGTTCGTCAAACTACGTTATGACCACGAAGAGCGGTCAAACTATCGTTACCCACGGCAAGCCGCAGCTGGATAAAGAAACGGGGATGACCAGCTATATCGATGAGTCAGGTAATAAGCGGGAAATTAACAGCAGCGATGTGTCGCAGCTGGTTGAAGATAATTAAGTTCTGACCTCCCGGTTTGCCCGCGATGGACAAACCGGGAGTCCTGCCAGTTACTTCCTCAGCGTCGGCGCCGTGCTGTGAATCTCATGCACGCGTTTACGCACACCAAACCAGCCAGCCACCAGCAATACCGCCAGCAGCGGAATTGATCCTATGGTGTAGGTACCGTTCGGATAATCGAAGGCCATCAGCACCAGCACGCTGAACAGGAACAGCAGCGTCAGCCAGGAGGTGAACGGCGCCCCCGGCATTCTGAAGCTGACCTTTGCCGCTTTCCCTTCCTTGATCGCTTTGCGCAGACGCATCTGACACACCACGATAAAGCCCCAGGAGGCAATGATCCCCAGCGAGGCGACGTTGAGTACGATCTCAAATACCTGAGATGGCACCAGATAGTTGAGGAAAACCCCGACTACATATACCCCCAGCGTCGCCAGGATCCCGGCGTAAGGGACGTGGTGACGGCTCATCTTCGACATAAACTTCGGCGCGGAGCCTCCCATCGACATCGAGCGCAGAATACGCCCGGTACTGTAGAGACCCGAGTTAAGGCTGGAAAGGGCCGCGGTTAACACCACGATGTTCATCACGCTGCCGATATATGGCACGCCCAGCTTTGAGAAGAAGGTAACGAACGGGCTCTGTCCGGCCTGGTAGGCGTTCCACGGCAGAAGCAGCACCAGCAACACCACCGAACCGACATAGAACAGACCGATACGCCAGATCACGCTGTTGATGGCCTTCGGCACCATTGTCTCCGGATCCTTACACTCTCCGGCCGCGGTCCCCACCAGCTCGATGGAGGCGAAGGCGAAGACCACCCCCTGCACCAGCACCAGCGCCGGCAGGAGGCCGTGCGGGAAGAAGCCGCCGTTATCGGTGATCAGATGGAAGCCGGTGGCATTGCCGTCCAGCGGCTTACCGGAGCCGAGGAAAATGGTGCCGACCACGAGAAAGGCGACGATCGCCAGCACCTTAACCAGCGCGAACCAGAACTCCATTTCGGCGAACCACTTCACGCCGATCATATTCATGGTGCCGACGATAGCCAGCGCGCCGAGGGCGAAGACCCACTGCGGCACATCGCCAAACGCGCCCCAGTAGTGCATATACAGCGCCACGGCGGTGATATCGACAATCCCGGTCATCGCCCAGTTAACGAAGTACATCCAGCCGGCCACGTAAGCGGCTTTTTCACCGAGGAACTCCCTGGCATAAGAGACGAAGCTGCCGCTCGAGGGGCGGTGGAGGACCAGTTCGCCGAGGGCGCGAAGAATAAAGAAGGAGAAGATGCCGCAGACCAGATAGACCAGGGCGAGCGCTGGCCCTGCCATTTGTAAACGTGCCCCGGCGCCGAGGAACAAACCGGTACCGATAGCGCCGCCGATGGCGATCATCTGTACCTGACGGTTGCCCATCGCTTTGTGATAACCCGCTTCATGTGAGTTGAGCCAGTGGCGTTTTGCAGCATGATGCTCCGCTGCATTTTCGTGTTTCGTATTCATTGATGTATCAGTTTCCTGTCAATGCCCATGTTTGCAGCCGGAATGGAGGACGGCTGGCACATTATGCTGGCTTTCTCATCATTCTGACGTAGGAGATAAGCTCAGACATGGCGCTGAATCCTACACGTAACCTAATAGTTACGCACCTAAAACATTTACCGAGAGCATTTGACAGATTTATCAATGAGATCAGCGTCGCAGAGTTTCCAGTAACAGCGTGAAAGCGCTGGTATGCTGGCGCCGGCTGGGGTAATAGAGATGGTAGCCGGGGAAGGCGGGGGTCCACTCCGCCAGCACCCGCACCAGCCGGCCGCTGGCTAAGGCCTCCGCCACGCAGTCATCCGGAACGTAGGCCAGCCCGAGGCCCGCCTCCGCCGCGTCGATGCGCTGCGGCAGGCTGTTGAGGATCAGCTGTCCCTCCACCCGCACCTGAATCTCCCGGCCATCGCGGGCAAATTCCCAGGCGTAAAGTCCCCCTCGTGTCGGCAGGCGCAGATTGATGCAGCGATGTTGGGCAAGATCCCAGGGCGTTTGCGGCGTACCGGCCCGCTGCAGATAGGCCGGCGAACCCACCACCGCCATCCGCATATCCGGGGCGATGCGCACGGCAATCATGTCTTTTGCCACCTGTTCGCCGAGACGCACCCCGGCGTCGAAGCGGTCACCCACGATATCCGTAAGCCCATTATCAACAGTGATTTCGATGTTAATATCAGGATATTGCAGCATAAATGGCTTTAGCGCCGGCCAGAGTACCGCGCTGGCGGCATGCTCCCCGGCGGTAATGCGCAGGTTGCCCGCCGGGCGTTCTCGGGTGTCGCGCAATGCAGCCAGGGCCTGCTCGATCTCTTCCAGATGCGGACCGAGGCGCTGAATCAGTCGCTCGCCCGCTTCGGTCGGCACCACGCTGCGGGTGGTGCGGGTTAACAGCCGGACATCGAGCCGCGTTTCGAGATGGCGCATGGCATGGCTGAGCGCCGACTGCGACACGCCAAGCTGGGCCGCCGCGCGGGTAAAGCTGCGTTCACGCGCCACCACCATAAAGGAGAGCAGATCGTTTACGTTCTCTTTTAGCATAATCTTTCCGGATTGATGAATACTGCTCACAGGTACGCAGAGTGTATGCCCGGCCTGAGGATTGTGCCAGCCTGATGGCCGGACGCAGTGGAGCAGAATGGTTATGGCGGATGATTTATTCCTCTATGCAGGGCAGGTATTGTAATAGGCCCAAAAAACGCCAGCGCCAGGTGAACCGACATTCGCTGGCGCGGCATGACCGGGGGGACGGCAGCCCGAAAGATGATTCAAGAGTATCGCCAGGCAGAGTCTGGTAACCGGGGAGAAACAGAGATGAATATCAACGTGGTCGGCACCAGCGGCTCAGGCAAATCCACTTTGGCCCGGCGCCTGGCGCACCGGCTGGAATTACCCTGGATCGAGCTCGATCGCCTGTACTGGCGGCCGAACTGGCAGGGCGCGCCGGATGAGGCATTTTTCGCCGCCATTGCCGCCGCGACGGCCACGCCGGGCTGGGTGCTGGATGGCAATTACAATCGCAGCCGCAGCGTTAAATGGCGTGCGGTGGATTTGGTGATCTGGGTAGATTATGGTTTCTGGCGCACGCTGCGCCAGGCGGTATGGCGGGCGGCGAGCCGGGCGTGGCGACATCAGGAGCTGTGGCCGGGCACGGGCAACTGCGAGAGTTTTCGCCGTTCGTTCTGCAGCCGGGAATCCATCATCCTCTGGACGCTGAAAACCTGGCGGCAGCATCGCCGACGCTATCTGGCCGATATGCAGGATCCGCAATATCGTCATATTCGCTTCGTCCGGGTGCGCAATCCGCGGCAGGCCGAGGCGCTGCTCCGCGAGCTGGAAGCGCAGCGTTCAGCCGGGCATATCTAATTTTCAGCAGTACACATGTGAATTAATTGTTTCTCAATAGTTAGCAGAGATTTTAATAATGCAGGCACGTACTTTCATATGAGCCTGCGAAATGTCTTATCGAATCAGTATTCTGGATAAAAGTCCGCTTGCCGCCGGGGAAACCGCCGCGCAGGCGCTGGCGCGTACATTAACGCTGGCGCAACACGCCGAAGCCTGGGGCTACCACCGCTTCTGGGTCGCTGAACACCACAATACCGATCAGCTGGCGAGCCCCTCGCCGGAGCTGGTTATCGCCTGGCTGCTGGGCCACACCCGGCGGATCCGTCTTGGGTCCGGCGGCGTCATGCTCCAGCACTATAGCCCCTATAAGGTCGCGGAAAACTTTAACCTGCTGGCCGCCCTCGCGCCGGGCCGCATCGATCTCGGGGTCGGCAAGGCGCCTGGCGGCCTGCCGCTCTCCACCCGCGCCCTGCAGCAGGGCCTGCATCAAGAGGAGAAAGGGACCTTTGCCGATCAGCTGGCGCAGCTGGATAACTGGCTGTCGCTGACTGAGCCCGGGGGAGAGGAGAGCCTACGCGCCACGCCGATCCCGCCGCGCCGGGCAGACGGTTTTCTGCTCGGCGCCAGCCTGGAGAGTGCTGAACTGGCCGCCCGCCTTGACTGGAACTTTGTCTTTGCCGCCCATCTCAATGGCGACAGCGCGCTGCGCCGTGCCGTGTTCAACCGCTGGCGCGAGCTCAGCCCGCGTGAGGCGATGGTCGCCGTCCAGGTGGTGGTCGCTGACGAGCCGGCCACCGCCGCCGCGCTGGCGCAGCAGGTCGAGGTGTGGGGCGTCGAGCTGGAGAACGGCCAGCGGGTGACCGTCGGCAGTGAGGCGCAGGCCGTCGCTTTTGCCCGCCAGGCCGGCAGCCGACCGACGCGCATTGCCCGCCGTGAATCTTCGCTGATCTCCGGTACTCCCGAACAGGTTAAAGCCCGGCTTGACGCGCTGCAGGCGGAAGAACAGTTGGATGAACTCATCATTGATACCCCCATTAGCGACGGGCCAGCGCGCCTGCACTCCCTGCGCCTGCTGGCGCAGGCTCACTACGGCAAGGAGGTGCTGAATGTCCTTTGAACAACAACTGATTAGCTGGCGGCGCGAGCTGCACCAGAACCCGGAGCTCTCCCTGCAGGAGGTGGCCACCACCGCGCGGATCCGCGACTGGCTGCAGAGCGGCGGGCTGACCCTGCTGCCCTACGATCTGAAAACCGGGCTGATCGCCGAAGTCGGCAGCGGCGACAAGGTGATTGCCCTGCGGGCGGACATCGACGCGTTGCCCATCGAGGAGGCGACCGGTCTGCCTTACCGCTCGCAGAATCAAGGGGTAATGCATGCCTGCGGCCACGATATTCACACCAGCGTGATGCTGGGGGCGGCGCTGCTGCTGAAGGAGCGGGAAGCGGAACTCCCGGGGCGGGTGCGGATCCTGTTTCAGCCGGCGGAGGAAAATTTTGGCGGGGCGAAAACCCTGATCCGCGCCGGGGCGCTGGAGGAGGTGTCGGCGATCTTCGGCATGCACAATGAGCCCGGCCTGCCGGTGGGCGAATTTGCCACCCGCGGCGGCGCGTTCTACGCCAACGTCGACCGCTTCGTCTTCAAAGTGACCGGGAAGGGGGCGCATGCCGCCCGCCCACATGAAGGAAGGGATGCGATCCTGCTGGCCAGCCAGCTGGTGACGGTGCTGCAGAGCGTGGCCAGCCGGGAGGTTAACACCCTCGACTCGGTGGTGCTCAGCGTGACGCGGATCCAGGGAGGCAATACCTGGAACGTGCTGCCGGAGAGCGTCGAGCTGGAGGGGACGCTGCGCACCCACAGCAGTGAAGTGCAGCAGCGGGTCAAGGCCCGGGTCAGCGAGATTGCCGCCGGTTTCGCCAGCGCCTTTGGCGCGCAGATTGACGTCTTCTGGTACGCCGACCCGACGGCGCTGGTCAACGACGCCCGCTGGGCCGATTTCGCCAGCGAGGTGGCAGCCCAGGCCGGGTACCGCACCCATCATGCCGATCTGCATCTCGGCGGCGAAGATTTTGCGGTCTATCTTCAGCATATTCCCGGGGCGTTCGTCAGCATCGGCAGCGCCAGCGAATATGGTTTGCACCATCCGGCATTTAATCCGGATGAACGGCTGATTGCGCCCGCGGCGCACTATTTCGCCCGTCTCGCGGAAGAAGCGTTACAACACATTTAACGAATGACAGGGGGAGGGGTAGCTATGTCTGAAAATCGACAATTGCGTCTGGGAACCATATTACATGGCGCATCGGGAAATATGTCCGCCTGGCGTCATCCGGCGGCGCAGGCGGACGCCAGTATTAATTTTAACTTTGTCACGCAGACGGCGTTAAAAGCGGAAGAGGGGAAGCTGGATTTTATTTTTGTCGCCGACGGGTTATATATCAATGAAAAATCGATTCCCCATTTTTTAAATCGCTTCGAACCTTTAACGGTACTTTCCGCGCTGGCCGCGGTCACCCGGCGTCTGGGACTGGTGGGGACCTTATCCACTTCGTACAGCGAGCCGTTTACCACCGCCCGCCAGTTCGCCAGCCTTGACCATTTAAGCCAGGGACGGGCGGGGTGGAACGTGGTCACTTCCCCGCTGGAGGGGTCGGCGAAAAACTTCTCCCTGGCCCAACATCCGGATCATGCGCTGCGCTATCGCATTGCCGATGAATATCTGCAGGTGGTGAAAGGCTTATGGGATTCATGGGAAGAAGATGCCTTTGTGCGCAATAAGGAGACTGGTCAGTTCTTTGATAAAAATAAACTGCATACGCTCGACCACCACGGCGATTTCTTTAAAGTTGCCGGGCCGCTAAATATTGCCCGCACGCCGCAGGGCCGACCGATTATTTTCCAGGCCGGCGCGTCGGATGACGGCAAAAAATTAGCCGCGCGCCACGCCGATGCCATTTTTACCCATCAGGACTCGCTGGCCGAGGCGCAGGCATTTTATCGGGATGTCAAAAGCCAACTCGCCGCATATCAGCGCAGCCCGGACCAACTGCATATTTTCCAGGGCGTCAGCGTCATCGTCGGGGATGACGCCGAGGACGCGGAGCGGCAGTACCAGACCACCGCGGCGTTGGTCTCCATCGAGGATGCCCTGAATTATCTCGGGCGCTATTTCGAACACCACGATTTCTCGCAGTACCCGCTCGACGAACCTTTCCCGGATATTGGCGACCTCGGACAAAACAGCTTCCGCAGCACCACCGACGAGATTAAACGTCACGCCCGCGAGCGGGGCTTAACCCTGCGCCAGGTGGCTCTGGAGGCAGCCAGCCCGCGTCCGCGCTTTACCGGCACCGCCAGCGATGTCGCTGATGGCCTGCAACTGTGGTTCGAGCAGCACGCGGCGGACGGCTTCATTATTCAGGGCGGCACGCCGGAAACCTTCCCGCGCTTTGTGGATGAGGTGGTTCCGCTGTTACAGGCGCGCGGACTGTTCCGTCGCGACTATCCGGGCACCACCCTGCGGGAAAGTCTGGGTCTGGCGCTACCCGCTAATCAATTCCAAAAATAATAAAAGAGAATCACGCTATGCAGAAAACAACACTCTTGCTGGCCGTCGCGTTGGCATTTAGCGCCTCATCGTGGGGTCAGGACGTCAAGATCAATGGCACCGGAGTGAGCCTGGAGGCCAACAAAACGCCGATTCATACAGCGAAAAATCCGCAGGCCATTGCCCTGTTGCCGCAAGATCTGCATCTGGCGGTGCCGGGGAAATTCACCGTCGCGGTGGCGGCCCTGAACTCTCCGCCGCTGACGGTCTTTGCCGATGACAACAAAACCCTGCTCGGCAGCGAGGCGGATATCGCCCGGCTGGTGGCGGAGAGCCTCGGGCTGGAAGTAAACGTGGTTCCCACTTCATGGGAAGACTGGCCGCTGGGCGTCACCTCCGGCAAATATGATGCCGCGATCAGCAATATTACCGTCACCAAAGAGCGGAAAGAGAAGTTCGATTTCGCCACCTACCGCAAAGACTCGCTGGGCTTCTACGTCAAAAGCACCAGTCCGCTGAGCAAGATTGACAAAGCGGAAGATATCGCCGGGCTAAAGATTATTGTCGGCTCCGGCACCAACCAGGAGGCGATCCTGCTGGCGTGGAACGCGGAGAACGTCAAGAAGGGGCTGAAGCCGTTTATCCCGGTCTACACCAAGGATGATGCCGCCCAGACGCTGGCCCTGCAGACCGGACGAGCCGACGCCTTCTTCGGCCCCAACGTGATTGGCGCGTGGAAGGCGGCGCTGACCGGCAAAACCAAACTCGTGGGCAGCGTCGATGGCGGCTGGCCGAAAGCGGCGCATATCGCGGTAACGCTGAAAAAAGACAGCGGGCTGGTGAATGCCGTCCAGGCGGCGCTGAACGGGGCTATCGCCAGCGGGGACTACGCCAAAGTGCTTAACCGCTGGGGCGAAGGGGTGGAAAGCATTCCGCAATCGGAAATCAATCCGCCCGGACTGGGCGACTGACAGGAGGCGCGATGAGCGAAGCATTCCGCGATATTTCTCCGGAGGCTCCGGAGCTGCAGCCGATTATTAGCGGGCTGTTTGCCGAATATGCCGCCCGCTACGGCGACTATTTTTCCCGCGATGCGGAAGTGGAGTTAAGTGAGTGGTATTTGCCGCCGCAGGGGCTGTTTATTGTCCTTGAGCGTGAGGGTGAAATTATCGCCACCGGCGCGTATAAGCCGAAGGATCGTCACACCGCAGAGATCAAACGTATCTGGACGCACCGCCGTCTGCGCCAGCAGGGGCTGGCGGCGAAGGTGGTCCAGGAGCTGGAGCGACGGGCGGTGCTGGCCGGGTACAGCCATATCTACCTGACCACCGGTTTCCGTCAGCCGGAGGCGGTAAAGCTCTATCTCAGCCAGGGGTATGAGGCGCAGTTTGACCTCACGCGAGACCCGGAAGAGTACAGTCAGCCGCCGTACGATGGCCGGCTGCGGTTCACTAAAGCGCTGGCGGTGAGCGCCTACAGCCACAGCGCCTGAGGAGGCATTATGCATTCATCTGAAACGATCAAAGTGGTGCCGGCGCGCTATCCGCTGCGGGTGGTCGGGGCTCTGGTCGCCCTGCTGGTGCTGGCGGTGGTGATCCAGTCGGTGGCCTTTAACCCGCGCTGGGAGTGGGGCGTCTTCGCCCGCTGGTTCTTCGACCCGGTGATCCTCGAGGGGCTGGGGCAAACCCTGCTCCTGACCCTGCTCGGCACGGTGCTAAGCGTGATCTTCGGCGGCCTGCTGGCGCTGGCCCGTTTGTCCTCATCGTGGCTGCTCAGCAGTCTCGCCTGGGGCTATATCTGGCTGTTTCGCTCGCTGCCGCTGATTGTGGTGCTGATCATTCTCTATAACTTTTCCTATCTCTACGACACCCTGTCGCTGGGGATCCCGTTTACCGGCGTGACCTGGGCCAGCTATCAGACCATTAACGTGCTGGGGCAATTCTCCACGGCGGTGGTGGGCCTGACCCTGGTGCAGAGCGCCTATACCGCGGAGATTATTCGCGGCGGCTTTCTCGGCGTCGACCACGGGCAGTATGAAGCCGCCGCCGCGCTGGGGCTACCCGCCTGGCGGCGCACGCTGCGCATTATTCTGCCGCAGGCGCTGCGCACCATCCTGCCATCCGGCTTCAACGAGATCATCAGTCTGGCCAAGGGAACGGCGATGGTGTACGTCCTGGCGATGCCGGAACTGTTCTACACCATCCAGATGATCTACAACCGTACCCAGGAGGTGATCCCGCTGTTGATGGTCGGCGCCGCCTGGTATCTGGCGATCACCAGCGTCCTCTCCGCCATTCAGTATCTGGTGGAACGGGGCCTGGCGCGCAGCGAACGCCGCTCGGCGGTAAACAGCGCCCGCAGCAGCCGTCTGAATCAACCCGCACGTCAACCACAGCCGCAGGAGGCCGTTCATGCCCAGCTCTCATAATGGCCATATCTCTATCACCGGGGTCAGCAAATACTATGGCCGCCACAAGGCGCTGGACGATGTGTCGCTGGAGATCCCCCCGGGCACGGTGACGGTGATCCTCGGCCCTTCCGGTTCGGGCAAGTCCACGCTGCTGCGCACCATAAATCACCTCGAACGGGTCGATGAGGGATTTATTCAGATTGACGGCGACTATATCGGCTATCGCCGCAAAGGCGACAAGCTGTATGAGATGAAAGAAAAGGAAATTCTTCGCCAGCGGATCAACGTCGGCTACGTGTTCCAGAACTTTAACCTGTTTCCGCACCTGACGGTGCTGGAGAACCTGATTGAGGCGCCGATCGCCCACCAGCAGGTCACGCGTAAAGAGGCCATTGCCCGCGCCTATGAGCTACTGGACGTCGTCGGACTGCGCAATAAAGCCGACGCCTGGTCGCGGCATCTCTCCGGCGGTCAGCAGCAGCGTATCGCCATTGCCCGGGCGCTGGCGCTGAACCCGCGGGTGATCCTGTTTGATGAACCCACCTCGGCGCTGGATCCCGAGCTGGTGGGCGAGGTACTGGATGTCATCAAGAAGCTGGCGCGATCGGGCACCACCCTGGTGGTGGTCACCCATGAGATTGGCTTTGCCCGCGAGGTGGCCGACCAGGTGGTGTTTATGGTCGACGGCAGGATCGTCGAGCAGGGCAGCAGCGACGAGGTGCTCAACCATCCGCAGCATCCGCGTACCCGGCAGTTTTTATCCAGGGTGCTGCCGTCATGAACAGAGCGCTAATGACCCTTGTTCTCAGCGCTTTTGCCATGAGCGCTCACGCGGCGCTGGATCTGCGCGCCAATGAGCAGCCATTGCCGGTCACCCGCGACCCACAGGCGATAGCGAAAATTCCGCCGGGCTATCGCTTCGTCGAGCCGGGGACGCTAACGGTGGCGATCTCGGCGCTCAATTCGCCGCCGCTGGCCCTGCTGGCCAGCGACAACCGCACGCGGATCGGTAGCGACCCGGATATAGCCCGCCTGTTGGCCGGAAGCCTTGGCCTGAAGCTCAGGCTGGTGCCCACCGCGTGGGAGGACTGGCCGCTGGGCATCGCCTCCGGCCGCTACGATGTGGCGCTGATCAATATCGCGGTGACCGAGAAGCGCAAAGAGAAGTTCGATTTTGCGACTTACCGGGTGGACTCCCTGGCCTTCTCGGTGAAATCCACCAGTGATATCGTCGCGGTAAACGGACCCGCCGATCTCGCGGGGCGCAAAGTGATCGTCGGGTCCGGCACCAATCAGGAGCGGATCCTGCTGGGCTGGAACGAGGACAACCGCGCCGCCGGACGGCCGCAGGCCCAGCCGGTCTACCTGACCGATGATGCCTCCGGCAATCTCTATATCCAGTCCGGACGGGCGGATATCTTTTTCGGCCCGCAGTCGGTGGCAGCCTTTAAAGCGGCGCTTAACGGCCAGACCCGGGTGGTGGGCCTGGGGCCGAAAAAAGCGTGGGTGGCGACAACCACCAAAAAAGGCAACGGCCTGGTCTATGCCCTGCAGGCAGCCCTCGACGGGGCGATTGCCCGCGGTGAATATCAGCAGGTGCTGGCGCGTTGGGGGGAGCAGGGCGAAGCGGTGGCGCAGTCGGTGGTCAACCCGCCGGGGATAACCTACTAACCCCCAGTGGCATGGTGTGCCGGGTAGGTGAGCGGCGGTTTTCTGCCTACACTTAGGCTTTACCCTGGAGGCAGACCATGATAACCGTTTATGGCGTGCCGGGATGGGGCTCGATGATTAGCGAGCTGATGCTCTCCCTGGCCGATATTCCCTACGAGGTGGTTGACGTGGAGGGCTTTGACCAGCCCGGTCCGGCGCGCGAGCGTCTGCGGCAGATTAATCCGCTGTGCCAGGTGCCCACCCTGAGGCTGGCCGACGGGAGCATCATGACCGAAACCGCCGCCATCGCGCTGATGATCCTCGACCAGCGTCCCGATCTGGCCCCCGCGCCTGGGACGCCACAGCGTCCGCAGTTTCAGCGCCTGCTGGTCTGGCTGGTGGCCAATGTCTATCCTACCTTTACCTATGCCGATTACCCGGAACGCTGGGCGCCCGCCGCCGCGGAGCAGCTGGTGGAGAATTGTCGCCAGTACCGGAAAAATCTCTATCTCTGGTTCGAACAGCAGCTGGCCGCCGGGCCGTGGGCGCTGGGCGCGTCGGTAACGTTGCTGGATTGCTATATCGCGGCGATGTACCGCTGGGGACCCCGCCAGGCGTGGTTTGACGACCACGCGCCAAAATTCGCCGCCATCGCCCGGGCGGTCTGTCAGCGACCGGAGCTGGCCGCGGCGCTACGCCGTAACAAGCTGATTTAACGCACGCGATGCCAACCATAACGGCCATTCTGTGGTAGCGTTATGGCTCTGATCACAAGGAGTCTTTGCTATGCCGCATGTTGATATTAAATGCTTTCCCCGTGAACTGACTGATGAACAAAAAACCGCGCTGGCCGCCGACATTACCGAGGTGCTGATCCGCCATCTGAACAGCAAAGAGAGCGCCGTCAGCGTCGCACTCACTCAGGTTGAGCCGGACGCGTGGCAGGCGGTGTGGGACAGTGAGATCGCCCCGCAGATGGCGCAGTTGATTAAGAAGCCGGGTTATACCATGTAACCCGACACCCGGAGGCGATGCTGCGCATTTATCCGGGCTACGCGTTCTCAGCGGTCTGCAGTTCCGTAGCCCGGGCAAGGCGCTTTGCGCCGCCCCCGGGGAGGGCTTCTCCGGCGACGCACTGAGAGAAACAGCATGTTCATCTATCCTAAGCGCCAGAGAGCCAACCGAGGTGGGTATGAAAGACGAATTGTTTGCCGATCTGCTGGCGAGTGCAGAAGAAATGGTCAGGATCGAGAAAGGTGAACAAATGCCGATGGAGCAGCACGTTCATACCTTCAGCGAAATTGACGTGAAAGCGATACGTGAAGCCACAGGTTTAAAACAGCAGGACTTTGCAGCGGCCGTTGGCGTTAGCTACGAGTTGGTTAAAAGCTGGGAAACGAAACGACGTCACCCAACCGGTGCAGCCAGAAAGCTGCTTTTATTGCTTCAGGGTAATCCATTGATTATCAACTTGTTGAAGGTTGTTTGAAAGGTTATTCTTCGCAAGGAAAATGGCAGAGTTTGCCCTCTTTCGTAACCGGGGCCTTTAAAAAGGAGTGCATTACGTATGGAAACCAACGATTCTATTTTGAAAGAAATCAAGAAATACAGCGCTCATATTGATAGGTTTAGAGCGCGAGCAAACACTCATGGTATCTGGTTGTTTATTGCTACCCTTGGATGCTGGGGGGTAACTGAGCCCAGTATTCGGATATTAGCATTCGTTATGCTTTTCTTTATTTTTTTATTTCTTCTACACGGTAGCTTTCCAGGTGAAAAGCGAACGTTTAAAAAGATTCACGATGATATAAAAAATAAAATAGTTGATAATTTAACACCAGAACAACAGCAAGAAAGGTTTCACGATCTTCTCATCGTTGAGAAAAAACGAAAGTCACTTGTTGGAATTATAAAAACAACCTTTATCTTTTTAGCCTGTTATGGTTTTTATTTTATGAGTTTATATTACTTCATACAGCACTGGCATAGTGACAAAGTAACAGCGTGTATTTAAATCAACCCGTCCTGGCATTTGAGCCGGACGGGCCGTTTGATTAAAACCAAATCTCCGTCTGCACGCCGAAGTTCCATGTCCCACCGGCGGTAAAGCCTTTGCTGCCGAAATCGTCATTTATCGCGTAGCGATCCAGCGCTTTATCCCAGTTCATCCAGGTGGCAAAGAAGCGGATTTCCGGCCGCGCCTTGATATCCAGCACATCACCCACTTTAAAGGTGGGGGCGAAGGTCAGCTTGTAGAAATCACCACGCACCGCCTGATACTGATAAACGTTGTCATTATAGCGATAGCTGCGCCCGTTCGGATTGAGATCCATATACTGCCACGAGGCCTCATACAGCAGGGCGAAGTGAGCGGAGATCCCCTGTGATACCCGCAGGTTAAACGTCGCCCAGTCGTAGCGGTCGCCGTCGCGATAGCGGTCTTCGCTATGCTGGGCTATCACCGACGGCGCCAGCTGCCAGTTTTTCCCCAACGGCAGGATGCCATACGACGCAAAGCGCAGGGAGGCCGCGTTCTCGGTCAGATCGCCATCGCTCCCCGGCTGACGCGCTTCGGCGCCCAGCCCGACGCCGTATTGCAGGGCGCTTTCAGACACCCCCGGCGCCAGGCCGTAGAACTGCTGTTTATCGTGCAGGGCCAGCATCGCGTAGTAGCCGTTTTTGGCGGTGTTATCGCTGCGCAGGGCATAGCTTCCGGTGGTCGAGGTATTATCTTTCAGGTCATCGTTGCCCTGGGCGGTCATCACCGTGGTCATCAGTTGCCAGTTGCCGTAAAAATGGTTGGCGGTGAACAGCAGATTCTGGATGTCATTATCCGCGTAATTATCGCTGCCAAGGTCGCCGAAGTTACGTGCATACACCGAATAGTCGCCGCGCAGGCCGCTTCCCCAGTCGACATCATTGATCCCGCCGCCGGTACCGCCGAGGAACATGATGTCGCTATCGGTAAAGTGGATATCGAAGTTATCCCGATCGAAGCGCTTGCCGGCCCAAATTGAGGCGCGTTTTAACGGACCGGTGAATTCGGCGAAGTTACCCATCTCGACGTACAGCTGACGAATGTTCAGATGGTGGCTGTCGTTATCCTGAACCCACGGATCCGGGTTGGTGGCCCCGTCGGCGAGCATGGTCTTAAAGCGCGCCCATGAACCATCGTTGAAGGTGAGCTTTTTGCCAAAGCTCAGCTCAGCGTAATTATCTTTTTCGTTACCGAGACGACCGACATGGGCATCGCCGTTGAGCGAACTGGCCGGGGAGACGCCCGGCCCGCCGCGGGCGCCTTTACCATGGCTGTTGACTAACATCCCGGAACGGGCGTAGGCGTTAAAGGTAAACCCATCGTCCGGGGCGCGCTTCGCCAGTTGCTCGCTCAGTTGCTGATTAGTGGCCTGCTGTTTTTGTTCGCGAGCCGTGGTCTGCTGGCTGAGCGCCTGCACCTGCTGCTCCGCCGCCGCGGCGCGCTGCTCGGCGGCGGCAGTTTGCTGTTCTGCCCGCTGCGCGCGGCGGCTGGCCTCGCTGGCCTGCTGTTCAGCGAGATTGAGGCGCGCTTCCAGCTGCGCCAGCCGTTGCTCCACGCTCAAGCCGGCGGCGCTGACGCTGATGAGCGGAAAAAGGGCGCAGCAAACCGCTGCGCTAATCACAGAGATACGCATAAAAATCCTTAATTTATCCAGAGGTTAAATCAGCGGGGGCGCCTTACATGGCGGGGGATTCTCCGGCGGTCGGGGCCGGGGCTGGCGAGGCGCCGCGTCCGGCATCAAGGTCGGCACGAATCTGCTCATACTGATCGTCGAGGCGGTAGAAGCGGCCCATCCACAGCATCGAGGCGAGGATCAATAGCGCCGGAATGTATAGATAGCAGGCCTTGATGGCCAACAGGGCGCTGTCGCTCTGCGTGTGGTTGGCGATATAGCCGCTGGAGGAGAGCAGCACGCCGGTGATAGCCCCGGCACCAGCCATCGCCACCTTGCCGAGAAAACCGTTTATCGAGGTCAGGATCCCTGCGGTATTAATCCCGGTTTTCCACACGCCGTAATCCACCGGGTCGGCCTGCATCGAGAAATAGATAGCCGTGCGTTGGCCGGCGCCGAGGGAGAGGATCACGGCCCCGACGATCAGTCCCAGAACGTGGGCGCCAGACACCATCATAATCCCCATCCCGAGCAGATTGACCGCGCTGGCCACCAGATAGACATGACGTTTTTTCATGCGTCGGGCCAGAAGCGGGACGGTGAGGGTGCCGAGCAGGGGAACGAAGGTGGAGATCCCGGCGATAACCGCCGTCAGCTCGGTATTCCCGACGTAATAATGGAAGAAGTACACCAGGGCCCCCGTCTGAAAGAAAAATGCACCCCACATCAGAAAGATATTGCTGGCGAAGACCCACCACGGACGATTGGCGCGCAGACTAATCCAGGCGCGTTTCAGGGTCATGCGCTCCCCGGTAAGGGTGATCTTTTCTTCGACGTTGCGAAAGCTCACCAGCAGGAAAAAGGCCGCCAGTACGCCAAAAATCACCGCGGTATAGAGGAATCCCTGCTGCTGGTTGCCTTTGCCTAGCATGCCGACCAGCGGCAGCGTAGCCACGGCGACGATGGTGGCGCCAAGGGAGCCCAGCAAAATGCGCACCGCCGACAGCGTGGTGCGTTCTGCGGAATCACTGGTTAAAAACGGCAGCATGGCGCAGAACGGAATATTCACCAGGGTGTAGAGGAACGACAGACACAGATAGGTGACAAAGGCGTACAGCAGTTTGCCGGTGGTGCCGAAATCCGGCACATAAAAGGCCAGAATACACAGCAGGCCAAAAGGCAGGGCGCCGATCAGCAGCCAGGGGCGGCAGCGCCCCCAGCGGGTGGTGGTATTGTCGATCACCAGCCCCATCAGCACGTCGGCCACGCCGTCTACCAGCCGGGTGACCAGGAACATCAGGCCGACATAATAGGCCGGGAGACCCATGACGTCGGTGTAAAAGAACATCAGATACAGAGAGATCATCTGCCACACAAGGTTGCAGGAGAGATCGGCAATGCCATAGCCAAGGCGCTGCCGCCACAGGGTAAACGTTGTTTCTGCCATAAATCACTCGCTTATCGTTGTTGTTAAAGTCCGTACTGGCGAATAAACCAGGCCGGGGTACAGCTCCACGCATGGCAGTAACTGTTGATAAGCTTACTGCCATACGGGGAAAAGTCAGGATGTTGGGGGTCGAAAATTTCCCAGAAGGTGTCGGCGCCGTAGGCGACCATCGCCCCCCAGTAGGCTTTGATCTCCGCCACCGCCTCCTCGCGCAGGCCGGACTGTAGCAGGGCAACAATGTGATGATGACGCAGGTACGGGGTGTTCATGGCAATGGCGGGCGGCTGCTGCTGCAGGCGGCGCATCAGCGCCTGACGCTGCCCGGCGGTGCCAACTTCCGCCAGCACCAGCCAGATCTGCGACGCCCATGAGACCTGACGCACGGCGCCGCTGATAAACACCTGCCGATCGTTGTCCCACAGGTGGTGGAGGGCGGCCTCCTTCAGCTGCCAGAGCGTGGCAGTGTAGTCGGGTACCCGCTGCGGTTCAAAACGCTGCGCCAGCCAGAGGGCGCGCTGCAGACAGTAGATGAGCACCCCTTGCGCCGAGGCCTGTTTATTCAGCTCCGCCTGCCAGTCGATAAATACCCACCAGTCATCGCTGTCGCGCACCAGCCCCTGAGAATCGCAGCGGGTCAGCGCCAGTTCGATTTGCCGCCGCGCCGTGGGCCACAGCTCACCGACGGTTTCCGTGTCGCCGGTGCTTTGCAGGTAGTTATAAAGCACGTCGACAAAAAACAATGAGTAATCAAACAGAAAGGTGTCATCGGCGCGTACCTCTGGCTGAACAAAGACATTGGCGGAAACCATGCCATCTTCCCGGGTATGGCCGGCAAAGAGATACAGGCAGCGGCGGACCAGATCGTGGTGGCCGAAGGTCACGTCAGTCAC
>NZ_JAGRQY010000163.1:0-6494 GCF_018223905.1 Klebsiella sp. 28 | reverse complement strand
CCAGATGGCGGCGGTTGTTCCATGCCAGCGTGGCGCAGCGGGCGCCCGGCGGCAGCCCCAGCGACGCCAGCGCCGATGCCAGCCGCTGAGCACGGCTGGCCACCTCCCCCCAGCAGCTGCGCTCCTTCTCACCGCCAGTACTCACCGAGACAATCTCGGTCTCGCTGTGATACTGCGCCGCATGACCGAGCAGCGCGGCAGTGGTGAGATCCTGATAAATCATCGGTGACGGCATGGCGGGGTCTCCTTTACAGACGTCCGGCGGAATCGAGGGGCGCGGCGCGATCGTGCGGGCGCCTATTGAATCTGGTCTACATTTGCCGGTCTGCACAAAAAAACGTACAGAAATCAGCGGTCACGCACAAAATAGAGTGGGAAATGGTTCAGAAAGGAAAAGACAAACTCATGACCGGAAGATCATTACTCAGAGAGCTTATCGCCCGACTTCGGGCCGGGCGATAGCGTGCGTGGCGCAGCGGAAAACGATCAGCGTTGACCGCCGTCGTGCTGGCCTTTGCCCTTCCCTTTTTCGGCTCGCCGCTGCACAAAATCTTCAATGATGCCGACAACCCAGTTGAGAGGTTTCCACAGCACCACCAGCAGCAGCAACGGACCGTATATTCGCACACCGCCCGTCGCGACCTGACCGGTCAACAGCAGAGCTAAGATATCCAGCAGCAGGCACAACGCGCTGCCAGTGCCGAGGAACAGACATAGCAGGAAGAGGATCGGTCGGCTATCGACATGTAGCGGTAAAGCGCGCTGGCTCCAGACGCCAACGATAATGGCCGCGATCAACATGATCGCTTCGATAACCAGCGGATTATGCATGGTCTGACTCCTGTCATGACGTGACATCCTTGTCAGCAGCGCTGCCGGCGGCCGTGGGCTGCGCCCTGGCTACCGGCAGGCGGCTTCAGTTTACAGCGCGTTTTCCTGCAGCAGCTTATCGATAAAGGCAGGCACCACTTCGCTTGCCAGCCCGTAGTGCTTCTCGGCAAACTCGCTGCCCACCTGGCTGGGCTCCAGGTTCAGTTCAACGGTATGGGCGCCGTGCAGTCGCGCCTCGTGCACAAAGCCAGCCGCCGGATAGACATGGCCGGAGGTGCCGATGGCGATAAAAATATCTGCGTCGGCCAGCGCGCTGTAGATCTCATCCATCCCCAGCGGCATTTCGCCAAACCAGACCACGTGCGGACGCAGCGCCGCCGGAAACTGGCAGCAGTGGCACTTGTCCTCGGCGGTGACGTCCCCGGTCCACTCCAGCACCTGGCCGCTCCACGAACAGCGCACCTTTAGCAGCTCGCCGTGCATATGGATCACCCGGCGGTTGCCGGCGCGCTCGTGCAGATTATCAATATTCTGGGTGACCAGCAGAAAATGGTCGCCCAGCAGATCCTCCAGACGCGCCAGCGCCAGATGCGCCGCGTTCGGCGCGATTTCCGGACTCTGCAGCTGACGACGACGGGCGTTGTAGAACGCCTGCACCAGCGCCGGATCGCGGGCGAAGCCTTCCGGCGTCGCCACATCTTCCACCCGATGCTCTTCCCACAGGCCATCGGCCGCGCGGAAGGTTTTGATCCCCGACTCTGCCGAGATGCCCGCGCCGGTTAACACCACCACTCTCGGTTTTGCCATTGCTTCAGGCTTCATCCTGTCCTCCCTAAAGAAAATCCGCTGACGCAGACGGTCACGCAACCGACGTTTATTGCGACGAAAACGGCTCAATCGATGTAAACGGCGCGACTGCATAGCTACCTCTGTGATTAATGGGTCAGGTGAAGGAAGGCCGCACCGCGCATTCCCCCGGCATCGCCGTGGCGCGCGCGCTCAATGCGCGGAACCCTGGCGACCGGCAGAAGATGGCGCGGCAATCGTTGCGCCAGCCCTTCGCTAATGGCCGTAAAGTTAGATAATCCACCGCCGAGCACCAGCAAATCCGGGTCGACAATGGTCAGTATATTCCCCAGACACACCGCCAGCAGATCGAGATAGCGCTCAACGTGCGCCTGCGCGCGCGGATCGTGCTGCTGCCACTGCGCCACAATCTCCGGCGAGGAGAGCGGTTGCTGATAAAAATGTTCGTACAGCCAGGCGAAACCGCGACCGGAGAGATAATTTTCAATACAGCCCAGCTGGCCGCAGCCGCAGCGCAGCAGCGGAAAATCGCGCCCAACCACCTCCAGGGCATCCACCGGCAGGCGAATATGACCGAACTCGCCGGTGATATAGCTATGTCCGGTAATCGATTTACCGTTCAACACCAGGCCGCCGCCCACGCCGGTGCCGAGGATCAATCCCATCACCAGCGGGTATTGCGTAAACTCATCGTCCCACGCTTCCGACAGCGCGAAACAGTTGGCGTCATTATCGAGACGCACATCGCGCCCCAACCGCGCGCTGAGGTCAGCGCGCAGCGGCCGGCCGCTGGCGGCTGGCACGTTAGCGGCATACAGCGTGCCGTCCGCCGTTTCCGGCATTCCCGGAATACCGATCCCGACCGAACCCTGCTGGTCGAAGCGCTCATCGGCCTCGCGGACCAGCGCCTCTACCGCCTGGAGAAAATCCTCATAACTACTTTTCGGCGTAGCGACGCGTTTTTCCCACTGCAGTCGCCGCTCCTGATTAAATACGCCCAGCGCTATCTTGCTGCCGCCAATGTCAAATCCATAATACATTTCAGCAATTCCTCTTGTGTCGTCAGCCAGGCCGACGATGACGATAAATTACTGGCCACTCAGCACCCTCGCCGGGTCGATGCGGCTGGCGCGGCGGGCGGGATACCAGCTGGCCAGCAAACTCAGCAACAGTGCTGTCACCAGCACATAAAAGACGTCCAGCCAGTGCAATTCTGACGGCAGGAAGTCAATAAAATAGATGTCGCCGGAGAGGAATTTATGCCCAATCAGGTATTCGATGCCGTTGATGATCGACGTCAGGTTCAACGCGCAGATCACGCCGATCACCACCCCAAACAGGCTGCCTACCGATCCGGCTAATAAACCATACCACACGAAAATCGCGCGAATTAAGCCGTCTTTTGCGCCAAGCGTGCGCAGCACCGCAATATCGCCGCTTTTGTCTTTGACCGCCATCACCAGCGTCGAGACGATGTTAAAGCAGGCCACGCCGATCACCAGCACCATCGCCAGGTACATAATGGCGCGGATCATCTGGATGTCGCGATACATATAGCCATAGGTGCCGATCCAGCTCTTGATGTAGACGTAGCTATTGGTCACCTCGCCGGCGTCGCGTACCAGCTTGTTAGCATGGAAAACGTCGGTGACCTTGATGGCGATGCCGGTCACGCTGCTGCCCATCTCCAGATACTGCTGCGCATCCTGCATCGGGATCATGGCAAAACTATGATCGAGCTGGCCGCTCAGCTGTAAAATTCCGGTCACATGCAGCCTGACGCGTTTTGGCTGCAGCAGCTGATGGTCGGCGTCGGCATTAGGGATCATGATCGACACCCAGTCCCCCTGCTTCACGTGCAGGGCATCGGCGACCCCTTTACCCAGAATCACCTGCTGTTCGCCAGCCTTGAATCCGGCCCACGCGTTATTCTGCACAAAGGTAGGCAGCGCGCTGAGCTGGCTCTCCTGCTGCGGGTCGACGCCTTTCACCTGGATGGCGCGCATATTGCTGCCGCTTTCCACCAGGCCGGTGAAGTTAATATAGGGCGCTGCCGCGACAATCCCCTTCACCTTCTGCACCTTCGCCAGCGCTTCCTGCCAGTTATTCCACGGCTGATTCACGGGTTCGATTTCGCCGTGCGGTACCACCGCCAGCACGCGGTTATTCAGCTCGCGCTCAAAGCCGTTCATCGCGCTGAGGCCGACGATCAGCACAGCCACCCCCAGCGCAATGCCGATGGTGGAGATCACCGAGATCAGCGACACCATGCCGCCGCGCCGCCGGCCGCGGCTGAAACGCAATGCAATCAGTAACGATAACGGAGACGCCATTACTCGGCCCCCATCAGGGTCAGGTCGGCGGTCAGACGGCCATCGCGCATCTCCAGCTGGCGGCTCATGCGCTTCGCCAGCTGCAGGTCGTGGGTCACCACCAGAAACGCGGTGCGCTGCGCGACGTTCAGTTCGCCCAGCAGCTGGAAGATGCTGTCGGCGTTGCGAGCGTCGAGGTTACCGGTTGGCTCGTCCGCCAGCACCAGCCGCGGTTTATTCACCAGCGCGCGGGCAATCGCCACCCGCTGGCGCTCGCCGCCGGAGAGCTCCGACGGACGGTGATGGCTGCGGTGTTCAAGCCCGACCGCCTGCAGCATCGCTTTCGCCTGGCGTTCAATATCCGCCGGCTTCTTTTTGCCAATCAGCAGCGGCATCGCCACGTTTTCCAGTGCGCTAAAGTCCGGCAGCAGATGGTGGAACTGATAGATAAAGCCCAGCTCGCGGTTACGCAGGTCGGCGCGCGCGGCGGTGGATAGCTTGCTCATCGGCTGACCGGAGAAAATCACGTCGCCAGAGGTGGGCGTATCCAGGCCGCCGAGCAGATGCAGCAGCGTACTTTTGCCAGAGCCGGAGGTGCCGACGATAGCCATCATCTCGCCTTCACCAATGCTGAAGCTGACATTGTGCAGGACATCGGTTTGCACATTGCCTTCCTGATAGCGTTTGCACAGGTTGTCGCATTGCAGCAGGATCTTATTCATAACGTAAAGCCTCAGCGGGTTGGGTGGCGGCAGCGCGCCAGGAAGGGTACAACGTAGACAACAGGGCCAGCACCATCGCCACCAGGGCGATAACAATGACCTGCAGCGGCTCAATCGCCACCGGCAGCGCCGCGCCGTCAAGGAAGGCGCCGATGATCGGCATTAAATTATTCAGCTGGCTGGCCAACAGGGCGCCAAGCACCGCTCCCAGCAGCGCGCCGACGATCCCGGCGCTGGCCCCCTGCACCATAAAGACGGCCATAATCTGCCGCGGCGTCAGCCCCTGGGTCTGCAGGATCGCCACTTCGCCCTGCTTCTCCATCACCATCATCCCCAGCGAGGTAATAATGTTGAAGGCCGCGACGGCGACGATCAGGCTCAGCAGCAAGCCCATCATATTTTTCTCCATGCGCACCGCCTGGAACAGTTCGCCCTTGCGCTCGCGCCAGTCCTGCCACTGAGTTCCCGGCGGCAGCGTCTGCTGACTCAGGGTGTCGACCTGCAGCGGTTTATCCAGCCACAGGCGCCAGCCGGTGATATTCCCCAGCGGATAGCGCATCAGACGGGAGGCGTCGTCGATGTTGGTCAGCATCTGATAGCCATCGACTTCGCTGTTGGCGGCGAAGGTGCCGATGACCGTGAACAGACGCTGGCTCGGCACGCGGCCCATCGGCGTAAACTGACTCGCGGAAGGAACCATCACGCGAATTTTATCGCCGCGATTAACCCCCAGCTGGCCCGCCAGCTGCTCGCCGAGAATAACGTTATATTTGCCCGCCTGCAGATCGCTCTGTTTGACGTTCACCAGGTATGGAGTCAGGGGATCGTTCTGCGCCGGATCAATGCCCAACATAACCCCGACCGCCACGCTGCGCGCACTCTGCAGCACCACGTCGCCGGTGGTGATCGGCGCTACGCGGGTTACCCCATTAAGTTTCGCTTCGCGCTCCGGCAGTTGCTGAGGGTTCACCGAACCCTGTTTGGCGCTAAGAATGGCCTGTGGCATCAGCCCCAGGATGTTGTTTTGCAGCTCGCGTTCAAAGCCGTTCATCACCGACAGGACTGTCACCAGCGCCATTACGCCAAGCGTAATACCGATAGTTGAGAGCCAGGAGACGAAACGACCGAAGCGGTCGGCTGCGCGCCCGCGCATATAGCGTAGGCCGATAAAGAGTGCGGCAGGTTGGTACATGTCATCCATCTGGTTGCTGATAGCCGATGCCCGAGTATATAAGCGATTAGAGGCAGCGTAAACGACTGATACATGACGACTTTATTAGCAATAATCCTAAAAACCAAGTAAATACAAACGGATAGATAAGTACTTACTTATTTATCTTTACGCTTATCGACAGCGCTGACCTTTCTTCACCCAATACGCGATGGCAATTCGGGTTGGCGAATCCAGACCAATCGCGGATAATCTCACTATTGAATATCAGCGAGTTGCCCTCCATATCGGCAGAGCGAATCCCTAAGAGATCATGAAACCGTCTATGCCTGAACAATATCGATACTCATTGCCGGTCAAAGCCGGCGATCAGCGCCAGCTTGGCGAGTTGACCGGCGCAGCCTGCGCCACCCTGGTGGCGGAGATGGCCGAACGCCACAGCGGCCCGGTGGTGCTGGTGGCGCCTGACATGCAAAACGCGCTGCATGGTGGGTAACTGGTAAAGGGTGGCAAGACGGGAGGAGATGATGTCCTGATGCGGCGAGAAGCTGTCGTAAGGGAGCGTTTCCCAGTCCGCCAGCCCCATCACCATGCTGTCGGTAAACTGCCTGATCTCGTCGTTCAGACGCAGCGCGTTTTGCATGTCAGGCG
>NZ_JAGRQY010000162.1:0-5769 GCF_018223905.1 Klebsiella sp. 28 | reverse complement strand
TCATGACATTAACCTATAAAAATAGGCGTATCACGAGGCCTGTGGGAGGAAAATAAAGTGTCATCCTAACTACAGGACCCTGCAACGTAGCAATTCCTGCAAAAATCCATTTAAAACAATGACTTATTTCAATTCTGCCATCTGCAAGCGTTTTGTGGGGATGGAGGCCGGAATCATTAAAGTATCATCCTAATTTTCGCTCAACCTTGGAAAATGCTGAGAATCGTAAAAATAAAGTTTCATCCTTTCCGCTACTAGTTCAAGGCTTTCTTCCGGCCGCCGGCAACAACGCTGCTTGGCTGAGGCGATCCACTTGCGCTACCGCTCACTGATCAGATCGAACTTGAACTCGACGAGCAGCCAACCATCAGGCCGAGCGTGATCGCCAAAAAAAACGGATCATGCGAAATCCTTCGTTGAGTTTGGCGCGGGTTTTAGCAAATCAGCTGGCCCGCGATCCGGTTGAGAGTGATCCGAAGCGGTCCTTGACGACCGGCACAAATCGGCCGATTCTGTTGAAAAAGTAGCTTTAGCGGCAGCCTGCCGATCAGGTGTGCCTGCTGTCGAAGTGGCTGCAAGCCACTTCAAGTTGCCTTCCGGCGTTTCACTGAGCGTCCTTGCTCAGGTTTAAGGGTTAATTTGAGGGTTTCTGCTCGTAGCAGGCATACCTATCCCGTCAGCGGTGGCCCTTGAGGCAAAAGCTTGGCCATGCGGCGCAGGTTCTGCACCATCGCAGCCAAGGTGAATTCGTCAGTGGCACCCGTTAGGCCACGCAGTCGTAAACGGTCGAGTTTCATGATCCGTTTGAGGTGGGCGAAAAGCATCTCCACCTTCTTTCGTTCGCAGCGAGAGACGAGGTACTCCGGTGTCTTGGCGATGCGTCGAGCCACGTCGCGGGCAGCCTCATGGATGCTGCGGACGATCTTCCGATTCGGCGTGTTGGGGCAGCATTTCGCTTTCAACGGGCAGGTGGCGCAGTCGGTTTGGCTGGAGCGGTAAATGACGGTTTTGGCCTTAGTTACCCGCGACCTTTGCTGGGTGAAGGCGCGCCATTCACTGCGTAGCGGTTTGCCGGCTGGGCAGCGATATTCATTGGCGTCCTGACTCCAGTGAAAGTCGTTACTGGAGAGGCTGTCGTCCTTGCGCTCGGTCTTGTCCCACACCGGCACATGCGGTTCGATGTCCTTTTCTTCGACCATCCAGGCCAGCATCGGGGCGGTGCCATAAGCGGTATCGCCGATAAGGCGTTCCGGTGTGAGATCGAACTGCGCCTCGACACGCTCGACCATCGTCCTAGTCGAATCGACTTCGGCGGTACGGTGCGCCGGGGTAGCTTCCACGTCCATGATCACACCGTGCTCAGTGTCGATCAGGTAATTCGTGGAGTAGGCAAAAAAGGCCGGGCCACCTGGCGCTGCTGTCCAACGGGACTGAGGATCAGTGAGCGAAATTTTCTTGGGAAGAGCCTCAGCCAGCGCCTCTTCATCAAGGGCTTCGAGGTACTCGCGCACTGCGCGGCTGCTGAGCTTTGGATCGTTCCAATCGACCTCATCTCCCGCCACCCCACGTTGCCGGCTGGCATCCGCCTTAATGATGCTGGCGTCGACGGCGAAACCTTCACCCTTGACTAGGCCGGCTGCCATGCAGCGCCGCAGCACCTCATTGAATAACCAGCGGAATAGATCGCTGTCACGAAAACGCCCATGGCGATTCTTCGAGAAGGTCGAGTGATTGGGGACTTCGTCTTCCAGACCCAACCGGCAGAACCAGCGATAGGCCAGGTTCAGGTGCACCTCTTCGCACAATCGCCGCTCGGAACGAATGCCATAGCAGTAGCCGACGACCAGCATGCGCACCATCAACTCCGGGTCAATCGAGGGACGCCCGATGGGGCTATAGAAATCTGCCAGGTAGGCACGTAGATCACTGAGATCCAAGCACTGGTCGATGCTGCGCAGGAGATGTTGGGCCGGGACGTGATCTTCCAGATTGAACGAGTAGAACAGGCGCTGCTGTCCTCCCGGTAACTGTCCCATCATGCTGTTCGCCCCCACGCTCGCTGACAAAGCAATTTTGCCAACGGCATGGGGAGGCCGCTACTTTTTCAACAGAATCGGCCGCACACAGCCATTCGGCTCAACAGAACCCTGCCTTTACCCCACCAAACTCCGGAAACTCGCCCGGTAGTCCGTCGGCTTGAGATGCACATGTTGGCTGAGGTCGCCGGGTAGCGTGAACAGGCGCGGACCGTCCCGAAACTGGAACACGCGATACAGATGGAATTGATCGCCCGCCTCCTTGGAGAATTCGAGTTCGTTGTGGCTGACCAAGAAAGACGAGCCTACCCCGCCATTGGTGGTTTTCACCTCGATGAAGCGCTCATGGGCGTCCTCTTCGAACGACAGGATGTCGAACCCCGCACCGTCTCCCTGGGTGTCGGACACCCAATCCAGCCGCTGAAAAAGCTCTGGGTGGCCGAGCTCGGTCAGGCGTTGCTGTTCGTAGCCAATCACCCACTGCTCCCCTGCCCGGCCCAGCTTGCGGTTGGCTTCATCGCGAGCGGCATAATCGAACTTTCGCGGTAGGCGTTGCCGTAGAGATGCCGGGGTACGCACAAGCACTTCACGGGCGGGTGGTTCTACCAAAGCCGCTCGGTAGGTTTTGTCACCCGGAAGTTTTACCTCCTCCAGGGCATCGACAAGAGCGCCGACCGTCTGCTGATGTTCCAGAACGTAGGCGTGTACGGATTTACGCAGCAGCAGTTGGCTGTTGCCGCGTGGCTTGTAGCCGTTGATATAGGGCAGGCCCAGGGCATCGAGTACGGCGCTAATGTTCTGGTGCTTGAGCTCGACTGAAGACTTGCTGCGACCGTTCAGCAGTTGGCGCAGTGCCTGGTTGTGCTCGGACTTGTGGTACGGCTCCCCAGCCGCCTCGGCACGCAGCATGTCGAAATAGTCTTCGACCGTGGCCAGGACCTCTTCTTCGGACCAGTCTTCGCCGATGCGAATGATGCGAAACCCGAGCCGCGTCAGCGCCGGAACGACGGTCGTCTCGCCACCGGAGAAGCTGTCAGCAGTGAGCGGGCCCTGCTCGGGAAATTGCTTGCCGAAGGCCACACCGGCGATGGCCTTGGAATCGCAATCGGTGCCGGTCTTCGGATCACGTACCAGGAAGTCGCGGGACTTGCCGTAGCCGTGGCGCGCCAGGAATTTCGTGCGGCCCAGTTGCACGAACTCATCGATGGCAGCCTGCACGGCGGCGGGGCTTCGAAGCTGGGAGAGTTGAGACACAGGGTCCTTCCTTACTGTCATGGTGTGCCGGGAACCGCCGAGCCACGAGATTATGAGTAGCCCCTGAACAGAAACGTCACGATAAAAGCCGTGAACGCCACCAGGCCCATTAAATCCCTTGCGTATTTGCAGCCCGTGCTGTCCAAACCTGTACCAGGTCCGATCAACACGCTCCAACCATTGAGGTACGAAAACACCGCCTGACCGAACAAAAAATGCGTGATAGCCGCCGCAGCCATGACGCCGGAATCGTCAGACAGGCTGTAGCTGTTGACCATTGCCCTGTACGCCTGCATCTGAAATGGCTATTGCCCTGATGGGAGCCGGCTTTTCAGCCACCGACACCAGCGATGCCGTCAATATTCTTTACCCGATAACCATGACCGTACAAGCTAACAAGGCCTGGCAAGCCAGCGGACTTAAAAAGTCTTTTTTTCTACCATCCCACAAAAAAGTTCGTGGTGGAGAAAAGATAAGCTATGCAAGGCTTTAGGAGACGTGGTTTTTCAGGATGACGAAGAACGATTCGGCGCTAGGTGCAACATAGGTGCATCGCACGAGCGCTAGGAACGGCGAAAAAAGGCGGACGTGGCGAAATCGGTAGACGCAGCAGACTTTAAAATTGGAGTGCCCGCGGGGAAATCCGCGGAGTAGAACCGCTCAAAGTCGGGGAACGCTAACGGGCAATACCCTAAGCCAATCCCGAGCCAAGCCCCTTCGGGGGAAGGTGTAGAGACTGGACGGGCGGCGCCTAAAGCCTTCGGGCAATGGCGAAGGGACAGTCCAGACCACGAACGTCATCAGACGGCGGCGAAAGTCGAGGTGGTACGAAAATCTGCTTCTCTGTGAGAGTACGGGTTCGAGTCCCGTCGTCCGCACCACAAAGCCAAACATCCCTGCGATGATCGACCTCTGGGCGTTTGGTCGTGAGCCCGCCACCCTCGCGCTACGCTTTGCGCAGGCGTCGAAGGCGATCAGGTGCGCCCATCGATTCCGTCGAGCACCATCGCTGCGAGTTCATCGCTGGTGTGTGCACCACTATCGAGAACACGGGTTGTGCATGGAAGCCGTTCCCTTGCGGCCAAGCATCGGGCGACATTCGCTAATCGCCACTCTCGAATCTCCGCATTTCGATTCGGGTCAGGATGCATGGTCTGGTTCGCGATCCGGTGACGCAATAGGTCCTCGTTGAGCGTCAGAAAGATGTGCAGCAGCTGATCGTCGATCCGCCTTACCCCGTCGAGTATCTCAGTCAGATAGTCCGGGTGCACGAGCGTCATTGGGATGATGATGTCCTGCGAGTAATTCCTTCGAATCTCCCTGACCGCCGCGATCGTAAGTCCCCTCCACAAGGGGAGATCCTGATAGTCTCCGCTCGCTGGCATGGGGACCGTTTCTTTCACCACGAACCCGATTTCCTCGGGGTCAAAGATCAGCGATTTGGAACGCCGATCGCGCAGCCGCTTAGCGAGCGTCGTCTTTCCGGCGCCGAAAGGTCCGTTGATCCAGATTATCATTGTCGACGGCCTCTAACCTGAAGGCTCGCAAGAGCGCTCGACGGCCTCGTGCGGAGGCACGATCGGAGTGGTTCCGAAATGCTTCTCAAGATAGGTGACGCCGAACGTCACGATGTCCTGCGCGTCGAACAGGTAGCACTGAGCAAAGCCCACGACACCTTCTCGATGGCGACCGAGCTTCACGTAAGCATTTGCTATAGTTTCAACCGCATCCGGCTTTCCTTCGATAGCAAAGCAATCGAGAATGCCGTTTGAATCGTAATCCGATGCCGTTTTCCAGGCGACTTCACCGTCTCTTCCAAGCATCGGCATCTCATACGTCACCCACCGTTTGTTGGGGATATCGGCAACCGCCTCGGCGTAGTGCAATGCGGTAACGGAGTTTAGCGGCGCACCCAACAGCAGGGCCTTCCCGCCAAGGCGAACGAACCGCTCGACGGGCGATCCTTCCCCCAAGGCGTGACCGAGTTCGTGAGGCTCCGTCAGCGTTTCAGCCAGCGGACCAACCGCGACCATCGATGCATCGGGGTGCGCGCTGCGCCGCGCGCCGGGGGCTTGAACCAGAAATTGATTCAGCAGGCCGAACCCACGGTAAGTCCCGGCTGTTGCGGGATCGAACGGCAGCCAGGTACGGCGGGCTTCGTCATCCAGCCGAGCGCCATTCAGAGTCTCCTCGTAGGGTGATCGGTCCCACGACGCGTATCCCATCACAGTGCCAGTCGGCCCAACCGCGGAGCGTAACGCGGCAACGACCGTCTCCGCTCCTCCTTCGACCGGACCAATCGCTTTAAGTGAGGCATGCACCATCAAGAGGTCACCGGTTTGGACTCCGAGTTTTTGAAGCGCCTCCGTTATTGCCTTCCGCGTATGCATCGCGATATCTCCTCTAAACTGCAAAACACTATACGGGGTCTGACGCTCAGTGGAACGAAAACTCCCGTTAAGGGATTTTGGTCATGAGA
>NZ_JAGRQY010000161.1:0-7752 GCF_018223905.1 Klebsiella sp. 28 | reverse complement strand
CAGCCTGAAGTGGTAAAACTGCGGTACGGCGTCATAAAGAAGAAGCTGTCCGGCGACAGGGTCCGGGTCGGTTTCTTTACATCCTCAGCCAGTGACGTTTCCATATCATCCTCCAAAAACGATAAAGATATTAAGAATAATTATCATTTATATTTTGGTTGGCTAACCTAAAAGGTATTGCCCGCCATGTCAACCGCGTTACGTCATGGCGCCGCCACTTTGGCTTGCATCCTGCTGACACAAAGTTGAAAATGAGACGCATTTATCACCTTTCAAATCAGGATGCGATGACGTGAACTTCTTTTCTTTCTGCCGCCGCGGTGCGCTGACCGGCATGCTGTTGCTTTTAGGAATTACCTCAGCCCAGGCGGCGGACTGGCCGCGCCAGGTCACCGACAGCTACGGGACGCATACCCTGCCGAGTCAGCCGCTGCGCATTGTCTCCACCAGCGTGACGCTTACCGGTTCGCTGCTGGCGATTGACGCTCCGGTGGTCGCCAGCGGCGCGACCACGCCGAACAACCGCGTCGCCGATAGCCAGGGCTTTCTGCGCCAGTGGAGCGAGGTTGCCAAAGCCCGCAAGCTGGCGCGGCTGTACATCGGCGAACCAAGCGCCGAAGCGGTGGCCGCTCAGATGCCGGATCTGATCCTGGTGAGCGCGACCGGCGGCGACTCCGCCCTGCCGCTGTACGATCAGCTTAAAACCATCGCCCCGACGCTGGTCATCAACTATGACGATAAAAGCTGGCAAACCCTCCTCACCCAGCTGGGGCAGATCACCGGTCATGAACAACAGGCCAGCGCGCGCATTGCCGACTTCAATAAACAGCTCGTTTCGTTAAAAGAAAAAATGAAACTGCCGCCGCAGCCGGTGACCGCCCTGGTCTATACCGCCGCCGCGCACAGCGCCAATATCTGGACGCCGGAATCGGCTCAGGGGCAGATGCTCGAACAGCTGGGCTTTAGCCTGGCGACGCTGCCGGGCGGCCTGCCCGCCAGCCATAGCCAGGGTAAACGCCACGATATCGTGCAGCTGGGCGGGGAGAACCTCGCGGCCGGTCTGAACGGCCAGAGCCTGTTCCTGTTCGCCGGCGACCAGAAAGATGCGGATGCCATCTACGCCAACCCGCTGCTGGCGCATCTCCCGGCGGTCGCAGGCAAACGCGTCTACCCGCTGGGCACCGAGACCTTCCGCCTTGACTACTACAGCGCTCTGCTGGTGCTCCAGCGTCTCTCCAGCCTGTTCGGCTAACGCGGGCTGCGCCATCAGGCCGGGCACTCGGCCTGCACACCTTGCCGGGCGGCGCTGCGCTTGCCCGGCCTACTGAGCTTGCACCGGCCTGCCGTACCCCAGGCCCGGTAAGGCGCAGCCGCCACCGGGCATCAGGCCGGGAACCCGGCCTGAACACCTTGCCGGGCGGCGCGGCGCTTGCCCGGCCTACTGAGCTTGCACCTGCCTGCCGTACCCCAGGCCCGGTAAGGCGCAGCCGCCACCGGGCATCAGGCCGGGAACGCGGCCTGAACACCTTGCCGGGCGGCGCGGCGCTTGCCCGGCCTACAATGCCAGAGTTCCCCAGGCCAGACTGTAGGCCCGGTAAGGCGCAGCCGCCACCGGGCATCAGGACGGATACGCAACCTGAACTCTTTGCCGGGCGGCGCGGCGCTTGCACCGGCCTGCCGTACCCCAGGCCCGGTAAGGCGTAGCCGCCACCGGGCAATCGCACCCGACTTAACTTTCGTTGACAATTTCCGGGCGCTGGAAACGGCGCAGCTCGCGTAGCAACCCAACCAGCAGCACACCGACAAGCGCCAGCGCCCAGCCGCTGGCGCTGGCGGATGCCGCCGGCGTCATCACCGCCCCTAAGCCGCCGAGCAGCGCCGCGCCGATGGCGTCGCCGGTGACGTTTTGCGCGGTCCACAGACCGTTAATCCGCCCGAGCATATGTTCCGGCGTCTGGGTCTGGATCAGGGTGTACTGCAGCAGCGAGCTAATAGCGCTCAGCCAGCCAAACAGCGCCAGGCACAGCGCGCCCAATGCCCAGTGCGGCATCAGGCTGAACAGCGCAATGGCGACAAACGATCCCACCGTGGTCGCCAGCATCAGCGCGCCCGGCCGCACCGTCTGGGCCAGCTGGCCGCTGGTCAACGCCCCCAGCGCCGCACCGAGCGGAATAGCGGCGTACAGCAGGCCAATCTGTCCGGCCGACATCTGCCAGCTACCGGCCAGCGCCGGATAGAGCACCCGCACCGCGCTGGCCATGGTCAGCAGACCGCCAAGCAGCGCAATCCCGCCGATAAGCGGGCTCCGGCAGAGGAAGGTCAGCCCCGCCAGCAGGGAGCGCAGCGGATGCTCGCGCGGCTGCGGAGGCGGCGGCAGCTGCGGCAGACGCAGCAGGGTTAAGGTGGTGATAAAGGTCCCCGCCGCCGCCAGGCCGAAGTTCCACGCCACGCCGCCGGTGGCCAGCAGCAGGCCGCCGATCATCGGCGAAATCACCGAGCCCAGGCGCACCGTCAACATGGTGATGGCCCCGGCCTGCATCAGGTTTTCCCGCCCCACCAGCGCCGGGGTCGCCGCCAGCAGCGCGGTCACCCCCAGCGAGGCGAAGAACCCATCCCAGATCCCCAGCAGGTAGATCGCCGCCAGCGACGGCTCCGGCAACAGGGCGTTCAGACACAGGCCGACAAAGCCCACGCCGCAGGTGCCGCGCGCCAGCAGGATCAGGCGTTTACGTTCATAGCGGTCAGCCAGCACGCCCCCCACCATCAGACCAACAAACATCGACGCCCCGGTCAGCGTCACCGACAGCCCGACCTGCCAGGTCGAATGGGTCATCATCTGGATCTGCACCGGAATGGCCACGCCCAGCAGGCCAAGCGACAGAATAGAGATAAAGCGAGCGATAAAAACGGCGCGAAACGCCGGGTGAGTTTTCAGCAGGCTGAGATTGAGCAGCCAGGATTGTCGGTTCATTACAGCGCCTTGTCGTTATTTTTAATACCCTTTTTACTGTGGGTCATGCTACCATAGCTGAATAAAATCGATAACGATAATTACTATCATTATCATATCAGGGATGTCAGTTATGTCGTTTTCTACGACCGCGGTACGCTCTGTCGCCGTGCCCGGATTGTTGCTATTACTCGCCTTAGCCGCCGCTCTTAGCCTGACCATCGGCGCCAAATCGTTGCCGATCGGCACGGTATTCACCGCCTTCAGCGGAACCTGTCAAAGCGCTGATTGCACTATCGTGCTGGACGCGCGCCTGCCGCGCACTCTGGCCGGTCTGCTGGCCGGCGTCGCCCTCGGCCTCGCCGGCGCGCTGATGCAGACGCTCACCCGCAACCCGCTGGCCGACCCCGGCCTGCTGGGGGTCAACTCCGGCGCCAGCTTCGCCATCGTCCTCGGCGCGGCGCTGTTTGGGATCACTTCCCCGCAGGAGCAGCTGCTGCTGGCATTCTGCGGCGCGCTCTGCGCCTCGCTGCTGGTAGCCTTTACCGGCAGCCAGGGCGGCGGTCAGCTGAGCCCGGTGCGCCTCACTCTCGCCGGGGTCGCCCTTGCGGCGGTACTCGAGGGGCTGTCCAACGGCATCGCCCTGCTCAACCCGGACGTCTACGATCAGCTACGCTTCTGGCAGGCCGGTTCGCTGGATATCCGCACCCTGCAAACGCTGAAAATTGTCCTGCTGCCGGTAGTGGTGGCGGGGATCGCCGCTCTGCTGCTGAGCCGGGCGCTGAACAGCCTGAGCCTGGGCAACGATACCGCCACCGCCCTCGGCAGCCGCGTCGCCCGCACCCAGCTGATCGGCCTGATCGTCATCACCGTCCTGTGCGGCAGCGCCACCGCCGTCGTCGGCCCCATCGCCTTTATCGGCCTGATGATGCCGCATATGGCGCGCTGGCTGGTGGGGGCCGATCATCGCTGGTCGCTGCCGGTCACCCTGCTCGCCACCCCGGCCCTGCTGCTGTTTGCCGACGTGATTGGCCGCCTGCTGGTGCCCGGCGAACTGCGGGTATCGGTGGTGAGCGCCTTTCTCGGCGCGCCGGTGCTGATCTGGCTGGTGCGCCGCCAGCCGCGGGGAGGTGGACTGTGATTGCTCCGTCCCGCCGCCTGATAGCCAGCTGTCTGCTGCTGATGGCCGCCAGCCTGCTGATTTCTCTGCTCGGGCTGGCGCAAGGCCCGGTGCCCCTGACGATTGACCAGGTGTTCTCGGCGCTGTTCGGCGATGCGCCGCGCAACGTCGCGATGGTGGTGAACGAATGGCGGCTGCCGCGGGTGTTAATGGCGCTGCTCATCGGCGCCGCGCTCGGCGTCAGCGGCGCCATTTTCCAGTCGCTGACCCGTAACCCGCTCGGCAGCCCGGACGTGATGGGCTTTAACACCGGCGCCTGGAGCGGCGTGCTGGTGGCGATGGTCCTCTTCGGCCAGAACCTGACGGCGATCGCCCTGGCGGCGATGCTTGGCGGCGTGCTGACCTCGCTGGTGGTCTGGCTGCTGGCCTGGCGCAACGGGATCGAAACCTTCCGCCTGATCATTATCGGCATCGGCGTGCGCGCCATGCTGGTGGCATTCAACACCTGGCTGCTGCTGCGCGCCTCGCTGGAGACCGCCCTTTCTGCGGGCCTGTGGAACGCCGGATCGCTTAACGGCCTGACCTGGGGTAAAACCTGGCCGTCGGCGCCGCTGATCCTGTTGATGCTGGTGGGCAGCGCCCTGCTGGTTCGCCGGATGCGGCTGCTGGAGATGGGCGACGATACTGCCTGCGCGCTGGGGGTGCAGGTCGAGCGTTCGCGCCTGCTGCTGATGCTGGTGGCGGTGGTGCTCACCGCCGCCTCGACGGCGCTGGCCGGGCCGATCTCATTTATCGCGCTGGTGGCGCCGCATATCGCCCGCCGCCTGAGCGGCACGGCCCGCTGGGGACTGACCCAGTCGGCCCTGTGCGGCGCGCTGCTGCTGGCGCTGGCCGATTACGGCGCCCAACGGCTGTTTATGCCGTGGCAGCTGCCGGTTGGCGTGTTAACCGTCAGCCTCGGCGGTATTTACCTTATTGCATTGTTGATTCAGGAGTCCCGCAAAAAATGAGTGCTGTCCCCTCCCGTTTGCGCGGCGAGCAGTTAACCCTGGCCTACGGGAACAAGACCATCGCCGAGTCGCTGAACGTGACCATCCCTGACGGTCACTTCACCGCCATTATCGGCCCCAACGGCTGCGGCAAGTCGACGCTATTGCGCACCCTCAGTCGCCTGATGACGCCCGCCAGCGGCCACGTCTGGCTCGACGGCGCGCAGATCCAGCAGTACGCCAGTAAAGAGGTTGCCCGCCGCATCGGGCTGCTGGCGCAGAATGCCACCACCCCTGGCGATATCACGGTGCAGGAGCTGGTGGCCCGCGGGCGCTATCCGCACCAGCCGCTGTTTACCCGCTGGCGCAAAGAAGATGAAGAGGCGGTGAACAAGGCGATGCGGGCGACCGGGATCAGCGATCTGGCGCTGCAGAGCGTCGACACGCTTTCCGGCGGCCAGCGGCAGCGGGCGTGGATTGCGATGGTGCTGGCCCAGGAAACGGCGATTATGCTGCTGGATGAGCCGACCACCTGGCTGGACATCAGCCATCAGATCGACCTGCTGGAACTGTTGAGCGAGCTGAATCGCGAGAAGGGCTATACCCTGGCGGCGGTGCTGCACGATCTTAACCAGGCCTGCCGCTACGCCACCCACCTGATCGCCCTGCGCGACGGCAGGATCGTCGCCGAGGGGGCGCCGAAGGAGATCGTCACCGCCGATCTGATTGAACGGATTTACGGTCTGCGCTGCACGATCATTGAAGATCCGGTGGCGCATACGCCGCTGGTGGTCCCGCTGGGCCGCCGGTAATCTCCTCTTTCCCCGGCTTGCGCTACGCTGAGCCGGGCTACCTGCTGTAGCCCGAACTCAACCGTTACCCCAGAATCTCCCTGACCACCGGGCCGATGGCCTCAAAGGCCTGCGGGGAGATAATGTCGACGTGGGCGCAGTTCTGGCTGAACACCTCCAGTTCCCCCACCCACGGGCCCCATACGACCTGCGGATCCATCCCCTCCTGCCGCGTCTTCTCCGCCACGAACAGCGTCGCCTTGCCGTCAAACTTCGCGCTGTGCGCGGTGGTTAACAGCCGCACCGCATCGGCATAGTTGCCTTCGATGGCGCTGAACAGCTCGCCAGAGGCTTGCCCCTGCTGGGCGGCGAGGAACGCTTCGCGCTCGCGGTCGATCTCCGCCAGTACCTCGGGATCCAGCCCGTTGGCCTCTTTCTCTGCCCAGTTTTGCGTCTCCGGCGGCCAGGTATCCAGCAGGCCGAGGAAGGCCACCGCTTCGCCGCGCTGGCGCAAGCGGGCGGCAATCCCCTGGGCTAAGGTGCCGCCCAGCGAATACCCGAACAGGTAATAAGGGCCGTGCGGCTGCTGCGCCAGCAGCGTGCGCAGATGATGCTCGCACACCTCGTCGAGGCTGGCGGCGCTGGCCATCGGCCCCTGCGGGCGCGGCGACTGAATACCGGTAATCGACCAGCGCGGGCTGAGATAGCGCGCCAGCACGCTGAACTGCCAGGCGAAGCCGGAGGCGGGATGGAAGCAGAACAGCGTCGGGCCGTCGCTCTCGCGCAGCGGCAGAAGCGTATCCAGCCCCAGGCGCTGGGCCTGCTCATCGCTGAGATCGGCGGCCAGCAGCGCGCTCAGTTTGCCCACCGTCGAGGCCACCATCACCTGCCCCGGGGTCACCTGCCGCGCCAGCTGGCGGCTGAGCTGTGCCGCCAGGCGCATCGCCAGCAGCGAATGACCGCCAAGGGCGAAGAAATCGGCGTCGATATCGTTCACCTCGCAGCCCAGCAGCTGGCTGAAGGCGGCGGCGACAAGAGTTTCCATGCCGGGCTCCGGCGGCCGGCCGCTGCGCTCGCCGCCGAGAGTCGGCAGCGGCAGCGCTTTGCGGTCCAGTTTGCCGTTGGCGCTCAGCGGCAGCTCAGCGAGCTGCATCAGCACCACCGGCACCATATGCGGCGGCAGCTGTTCCGCCAGCCGCGCTTTCAGCGCCGCGGTATCCAGCGGCAGGCCGGAGTCAGAGACCAGATAGCCCACCAGCTGTCGGGCATCACCGCCGGTCGCCGCCGCCTGGTTGAAGACGCAGGCGTGACTCACCGCCTGCCCCACGTCCGGCAGGGCCGACATCACCCGATCAATCTCGCCAAGCTCGATGCGCTGCCCGCGGATCTTCAGCTGATCGTCGCTGCGGCCAAGGTACTCCACCGCGCCGTTCGTCAGCCAGCGCGCCACGTCGCCGGTGCGATACATCCGCTCGCCGGGGGCAAACGGGTCGGCGATAAAGCGGCTGGCGGTGAGATCCGGGCGCCCCAGATAGCCCTGCGCCAGCTGGATGCCGGTGAGATAAAGATCCCCCGCCACCCCCGGCGGCACCGGGCGCATCGCGGCATCGAGAATGCGCAGCCCGGTGTTCCACACCGGCCAGCCAATCGGCACGCTGCTGCCGGTCACGGCCGCCAGCTCAGGGCCGCAGGCCGGATACCAGCTGACGTCCACCGCCGCCTCCGTCGGGCCGTACAGGTTATGCAGCGGCGCGCCGGTCAAGCGCTCCCACTCGCGGCACAATTCCGTCGGCAGCGCTTCGCCGCTGCAGAATACCCGCCGCAGCGTGCGGCAGGCAGCGACGCTGTCGGCATCCAGCGAGGCGACAAACGCCGCCAGCATCGACGGCACAAAGTGGGTGG
>NZ_JAGRQY010000160.1:0-7815 GCF_018223905.1 Klebsiella sp. 28 | reverse complement strand
GACAGCTGGTTATCGGCCTGGCGGGCTGCTGCGGGATCGAGGGTGATGCCGACCCATGGCGCTTTGAGCAGGACCAGCACCTCCTGGCCCTCATCGAGTCCCAGCTTCTCAGCGCTTTGCGCGGTGATGGCGACGTTCAGGCGGGTTTTTCCGTCAGCCAACAGTACTTCCACGTGCTGCTGCACCTGCTGGCGATCGCGGCCGGTAATGGTGCCGAACCACTGGTTGCGGGCGCTGGTCTGCAGGGAAAAGCGCGAGATGGCCGCCAGCAGGCTATCCAGCGGCAGGGCATCGTCATCGCTGAGTACATCAAACGCTTTCTGCTGGATCTGCGCCAGCAGATCGTACAGCTGGATCAGACGCTGCCCGTAGCGGGTCAGCACCGCGCCGCCGCCGCCCTTTCCGCCGGTGGCGCGATCCACCAGCGGTTGTTCGCTGAGCTGGTTCATCTCATTGATGGCATCCCAAGCGCTCTTATAGCTGATACCCGCATGCTTCGCCCCCTGGCTTATCGAACCGGTCTGGTCAATCTGTTTGAGCAGGGCGATCCGCCGCGGATCGGCAAACAGGCGCTGCTGTAGCTTAAGGGTGAGAAGAATTTCGGCCTGCATAATCGTTTCCTGACAAAAAAGGGTATTGTGACCGATAGTCGCCCACTTGCAAAACCTCTCTGCGCGGTTGGTCATTACCCACCGCACAAATGGGACGTGTTTTTTCGGCTGAAATCGTTACAATCAGGAAATCATACTATCTGGAGTGAACCATGTTAGAACTTTTGAAAAGTCTGGTTTTTGCGGTCATCATGGTACCGGTGGTGATGGCGGTCATCCTGGGACTTATTTACGGTCTTGGCGAAGTGTTCAACCTCTTCTCCGGCGTAGGCCACAAAGATCGCAGCCAGCAAAATCACTGATTTCCCGGCGCCCGGTTTAACCGGGCGCTGTGCTATTTCCCTCCTGTATCATTTCCCTTCGTTTTATTGTCCTGTATCACTATAAAAACGCTTCGCATATCGTTATATTATCGACTACATAACGCATTGACAGGAGAGTAAGATGGCAGGTTCTTGGTTACGCGGGGTTGTCGGGGTATCACTCACGCTGTGCGTCGCGGGTCAGGCGCTGGCGGCAGAGGGTAAAGTGACCGTTTTCGCCGCCGCATCGTTAACCAACGCGATGCAGGATATTGCCCAGGCGTACAAGAAAGAAAAAAACGTCGAGGTCGTGTCGTCGTTTGCCTCGTCGTCGACGCTGGCGCGGCAGATAGAAGCGGGTGCGCCAGCGGACCTGTTTATCTCCGCCGATCAGAAATGGATGGATTACGCGGCAGATAAAAAGGCCATCGATCCGGCAACCCGCGCCACTCTGCTTGGCAACAGCCTGGTGGTGGTCGCGCCGAAAGCCAGTGCGCAGGGGGCGATAACCATTGATGAGAAAACCGACTGGACCAGCCTGCTGAAAGGAGGCCGTCTGGCGGTGGGCGATCCACAGCATGTCCCGGCCGGTATCTATGCCAAAGAGGCACTGCAGAAACTCGGTGCCTGGGAGACGTTGTCGCCGAAGCTCGCCCCGGCTGAAGACGTGCGCGGTGCGCTGGCGCTGGTGGAGCGCAACGAAGCGCCGCTGGGGATTGTCTATGGCTCCGATGCCGTGGCCAGCAAGGGGGTGAAAGTGGTCGGCACCTTCCCGGAAGCCTCGCATCAGAAAGTCGAGTACCCGCTGGCGATTGTCGATGGGCACCGCAATGCGGCCGTGAGCGCCTTCTATGACTACCTGAAAGGGCCGGAAGCGTCCGCTATCTTTAAACGTTACGGATTTACCACCCGCTGATGTTTCTGAGCGAACCCGAATGGCAGGCGGTGCTGCTGAGCCTGAAAGTCTCCTCCCTGGCGGTGGCCTTGAGCCTGCCCTTTGGCATCTTTTTTTCCTGGCTGCTGGTCCGGCGCACCTTTCCCGGCAAGGCCCTGCTCGACAGTATTCTCCATCTGCCGCTGGTGCTGCCTCCGGTGGTGGTGGGGTACCTGCTGCTGGTGGCCATGGGGCGGCGAGGGTTTATTGGCAGCTGGCTGTATGACTGGTTCGGCATCAGCTTTGCTTTTAGCTGGCGCGGGGCGGTGCTGGCGGCGGCGGTGATGTCTTTCCCGCTGATGGTGCGCGCCATTCGCCTGGCGCTGGAAGGGGTGGACGTCAAACTGGAGCAAGCGGCGAGAACCCTCGGGGCCAGCCGCTGGCGGGNNGGCGCGACCATCACGTTCGTTTCCAATATTCCCGGTGAAACGCGCACTCTCCCTTCGGCGATGTACACCTTGATTCAAACCCCGGGCGGGGAGGGGGCGGCGGCCCGCCTCTGCCTCATCGCCATCGGTCTGGCGCTGGTTTCGCTGCTGATTTCGGAATGGCTGGCCCGCGTGAGCCGCCAGCGCATGGGAGGATAATGATGCTGGAGCTGGACTTTACCCAGACCCTCGGTAGCCACTGCCTGCAGATCCGTGAAACTCTGCCCGCCAGCGGGATCACCGCCGTCTTTGGCGTCTCCGGCGCGGGCAAAACCTCGTTGATTAACGCCATCAGCGGCCTGACCCGACCCCAGGCGGGGCGGATCGTGCTCAATGGCCGGGTGCTGAACGACACCGCGCAGCGTATCTGCCTGGCGCCGGAGCAGCGCCGTATCGGCTATGTCTTTCAGGATGCGCGCCTGTTTCCCCATTATAAAGTGCGCGGCAATCTGCAGTATGGGATGGCGAAATCCATGGTCAGCCAGTTCGATAAGCTGGTGGATCTGCTGGGGATTGCGCCCTTGCTGGATCGTCTGCCGGGCCGGTTATCCGGCGGCGAAAAGCAGCGAGTGGCTATCGGCCGCGCCCTGCTGACCGCGCCGGAGCTGCTGCTGCTGGATGAGCCGCTGGCCTCGCTGGACATTCCGCGCAAACGCGAGCTATTGCCCTACCTGCAGCGGCTGGCGCAGGAGATCCATATTCCGATGCTTTACGTCAGCCACTCGCTGGATGAGATCCAGCATCTGGCCGATCGTGTGCTGGTGCTGGAGGCCGGTAAGGTGAAAGCTTTCGGTCCGCTGGAGGAGGTCTGGAGCAGCAGCGTGATGCACCCCTGGCTGCCGGCGGAGCAGCAGAGTACTATCCTTAGCGCCACCGTCGCCGCGCAGCACCCGCAGTATGCGATGACGGCCCTGGCGCTGGGGGACCAGTTGCTGTGGGTCAACCGGCTCGAACGTCCCGCAGGCGACACCGCACGGATCCGCATTCAGGCGTCGGACGTTTCGCTGACACTGGCCCAGCCGTCCGGGACCAGCATCCGCAATATCTTGCGCGCCGAGGTGGCTCAGTGTCTGGAGGTCAACGGACAGATTGAAGTGCAGCTCAGAGTGAGTGACCGTCTGCTATGGGCCAGGATTAGCCCATGGGCGCGGGACGACCTGGCGATAGCGCCAGGTCAGCAGGTGTTTGCCCAGATCAAAAGCGTGTCGATCGCCGCCTGATTACAGCAGTTGGCGGTAGATAAACTCGGCGATGCTGGTGGACTCATTGTCGCCGATGACTATGTTGGCGCGGGCTTTCACCTCGTCCACCGCGTTGCCCATCGCCACCCCGGTGCCCGCCGCTTCCAGCATGCTAAGATCGTTGTAGTTATCGCCGAAGGCCACCACATCCTGCATCGACAGCCCCTGGTCGGCCACCCATTGCGCCAGGCGTTTGCCTTTGCTGTTGCCGGCGCGCGCGATATCCACCTGATCGTGCCACGACCATTCGCACTCGAGGCCCAGCGTCTCGCCAACCTGCTGCGCAAACCGCTGCAGGCGGGGAATGTCGTCATCGGTGAGAGCGAATTTCCATACCGCGTTAACTTCGCGAACCGCCTGCGCCAGCGAATCGACCTGAGCGAAAACCGGACGCTGATCTTCCGGTAACGCCTGCGCCCAGTTGCGGGTGCGGATCACATGCCCGGTGGGGTGTTCATAAAGCATCGCGTCGTCCACATATGCCAGGCCGTGGATCTGCTGTTTGGCGAGCATGGCAGTGAGGCTTACCGCTTGCTCTACCGGCATAGGATCGGCGGCCAAAACCTTTTTTGCGTGATAATCATACAAATAGGTGCCATTACAACAAATTGCAGGTGTATCGAGAGCCAGTGCCTGATAAAAAGGATGGATAGCGACGTGATGACGTCCGGTGACGACGATGACCTGATAGCCTGCCTCTCTGGCGCGGGCCAGCGCCTCCAGCGAAGCGGGCAGAATGGTTTTTTTGCTGGTAAGCAGGGTGCCGTCTAAATCCAGGGCAATCACGCGTGTTGTCATGTGTTATTTCCGGTTGATGTTGAAAAGTGACCTGGCCATGATGGTACACCGCCGTGGCGTCAGGACCAATTTTTCCACATCTGCCGTGAATGTCTGTATGCCCTTTGTGCCGCCGTCCGGCGGAAATTCGGCGGACGATGCGAGTATCATGGGCGGATGTCTTATAATTTTCAGGGTGCTGTTATCCTGAAAATGAAAATTCCACGTGCAGTGAGGGAAGGAGTAGTCATGAAACAAACCGTTTATACCGCCAGCCCGGAAAGCCAACAAATCCATGTCTGGAGTCTTGAAGCGGACGGCAAACTGACGCTGGTGCAGGTGGTTGATGCCCCAGGGCAGGTCCAGCCGATGGTGGTCAGCCCCAACAAGGAATTTCTGTACGTTGGCGTTCGTCCGGAGTTTCGCGTGCTGGCCTATCGCATCACGCCGGATAACGGGGCGTTAACCTTTGCGGGCGAAGCTGCGCTGCCGGGCAGCCCGACCCATATCTCTACCGATCGTCATGGCCGCTTTGTCTTCAGCGCCTCCTACAATCAGGGCTGTGTCAGCGTGACCCCGCTGCACGATGGCCTGCCGGGCGAAACCATCACCGTGGTGGAAGGGCTGGAAGGCTGCCACTCGGCCAATATCTCCCCGGATAATCGCACCCTGTGGGTGCCGGCGCTGAAGCAGGATCGCATTTGCCTGTTTACCCTCAGCGACGATGGTTTCCTTTCGGCACAGGAGCCCGCGGAAGTGACGACCGTCGAGGGCGCCGGTCCGCGTCACATGGTATTCCATCCCAACCAGCAGTATGGTTACTGCGTCAATGAGCTAAACAGCTCGATTGACGTCTGGGAGCTGAAAGATCCTAAGGGCAACATCGAATGTGTACAGACCCTGGATATGATGCCGCCTGATTTTAGCGGCGTGCGCTGGGCGGCGGATATTCATATCACCCCGGATGGCCGTCATCTTTACGCCTGCGATCGTACCGCCAGCATCATCACGGTGTTCAGCGTTTCGGAAGATGGTAGCGGGCTGGCGGTGGAAGGCTATCAGCCTACCGAGACCCAGCCGCGCGGCTTTAACCTCGATCACAGCGGTAAATATCTCATTGCCGCCGGGCAGAAGTCGCACCATATCGCGGTGTACGATATTGTCGGTGAGCAGGGACTGCTGCAGGAGAAAGGCCGCTATGCGGTTGGGCAGGGGCCGATGTGGGTGGTGGTCAACGCCCACTGAACCGCCATCAGGTAAAAGAAAAAACCTCGCCTTAGCGAGGTTTTTTTTGCTCAGAGCGGACAGGCTCTGCGGAGAAGGCGTTGTCCTGGCGGGCCAGAAGCGTGACGACGTTAGATATCGTCCATGGTGTAGCCAACGACAATCTCCAGCGTTTTTCGGATCACGTCCGCGGTCACCACGTCATCGGTGGTTTCCAGCGCCTGAATCAGCCATAAAATAATGGCCTTATTGTTCAGGTGACCCTCGGACTGGAGAATACTGTTGATGGCGAGCGACATGACGGCGGACTCATCAACCAGTTTATCACCGGCGTTACGGAAATAGTCGGAGAGCGCGGTGTCCTGCAGTCTTGCGTAAATATCTGGTTGCTGATGCATAGTCTGTCTCATCACATTCTCACTCTGTTTAATTCACCATGGTTGGGATAATCAGTGGATCTTTTTAGCTTCCGACGGCATGCTGTCTGGCGCCAGCGAACCTCTGGTTTCCCAACGGCCATTGATTTTCTTTACCTGTAAAGGCGCGTACTTCCGCTGACGGATAAGCTTCGCGCAAATTTCTTCGATCACGGCAGCGATGATCTTTCTACGCTGGCGATCTGGTTCTGTCGCCTGCATTAACCGAAGTCGAACCAGCAGGGTCGGGGTGGTAATCGGGCGATTCGTTTTCAGAAGCGCTAGAACCGCCTCGCCGATGATTTCATCGGTTATTTCCTCAGTTTCACTGTTATTCATAACCGTCTCTATGCATGCCACCCTTTTCCTGAATAGGCGAACGGGCATTCAGGTCAGCAGCAGGTTTGTGGAAGCGATCGCCCCTCATCTGCTACTGCGGCGCTGCAACAGGCGACGATCGATGACGTTATTCCTGGCCAGCAAACAGCAGACCAATTAAGGTCTGATAGTGGCTCTCTTCCTCCGGCGCGCGAGCGCGGTCCAGGCGGCTCAACAGTTTGGTGCATAGCGCTTTGCGGTTGAGATGACGCCCTTCGTTAAGAATATCCATCACGATCTGACCCAGGGTTTCCTGCTGGGAAGGCAAAGATGCTTTGTTGAAATACTGGGCAATTGCGTTCGCTGTATCTGGAATGTAACCATTCTGCTGCATATGTGCTCCTTTCATTTCATTCATCTGTTAACTGCCATTAAACTTATACAATAATTATTAACCTGTACACACAAAGTTGCACAATAATGATTCATTTTAGTTTAACTATATGATTTTTAATTGTTTAATTTTTTTTGCCTGGCGCGGTTCTGGCTTGTAAAGGTGGGGTTTAGCGTTGCATGTTGTACAAGGAAAGAAAAAAAGGGAAAACCTTGCACAAAGAAGGGATTTTTAGTGTATCTTTTTTGTTAAGACAAAACGTAGTTTTACGAGACCCTTAGCCTGATAACTGCTACTGTGAATGCTTATCCCTCCCATCTGGAATCACTATGCTAACCACCATCATTTATCGCAGCCATATCTGCGACAATGTCTCATTCAAATCGATCGAGGCCATGGTCGCCAGGGCAAACGAAAGAAATGGGCAGGCGGACGTCACCGGTATTTTACTTTTTAACGGGACGCATTTTTTTCAACTCATTGAGGGGCCTGAAGAAAAGGTTCAGGATATTTATCAGCATATCTGCCAGGATCCTCGCCACTATAATCTGGTGGAGTTGCTTTGCGATTATGCGCCGTCCCGTCGTTTTGGTAAGGTCGGGATGGAACTGTTTGATTTACGCGAACACGATCGCGAGGAAGTTCTGCAGGCGGTGATGGACCGGGGGACGTCAAAATATCAGCTCACCTATGATGACCGGGCGCTGCAATTTTTCCGTACTTTTGTCGAAGCCACAGAAAAAGCGAACTATTTTGAGATTCCTTCCGCAGATAGTTGGGTTTTTATTCCTGATAAGGAGACGTTCTATCCTGATACCCCGATTATCGATAATACGGAAGGTTGTTCCTTTGCCTTCCAGCCGATTGTCGACCCTTTCGCCTGCGAAATTATTTCGTGGGAAGCGCTGTTGCGTACACCGGACGGGCAATCCCCCGGCGCCTATTTTGCCGGGCTGACCGGGGACGATATTTATCTCGCTGACCTGCACAGTAAACGGGTGGCGTTGTCGCTGGCGGGAAAATTAGGTTTACGTAATAAGGCGTTAAGCATTAATTTACTGCCGATGACCATGGTCAAAGCGCCGAATGCGGTGGCTTTCCTGCTCGACGAAATTAGTCGCAATGACCTTATTCCGGAGCAGATTATTGTCGAGTTCACTGAGCGGGAAG
>NZ_JAGRQY010000016.1:0-36645 GCF_018223905.1 Klebsiella sp. 28 | reverse complement strand
ATGTTAATTGCGCGCACTTTTAGTGCGCGCAATTGTGAAAATAATTTACTCAATATTCCTCCATGATTTATTTACTTTTTACTTTGCCAATGTAAAATTTTTTAAGAGTTGGTAATCTTATTTTGGAGGTCGATTGGAAAGAGCGATTAGGAGTAACGCACGACCTGCGCCTGGAAAAAATGTGCTTTTGAAACTGGATGAAGAGACGAATCGTCGACTCATCAAAGCAAAAGACAGAAGCAGAAGAAGTAAAACATCCGAGGCCTATTTGAGGCTGAAAGATCATCTTGAGCGGTTTCCGGACTTTTATAACTCAGAACTAACCGTACCAGGAGGTGAGCAGGAAGTGTGATTTAACATCATAGTCATAAATCTGTTTTATATATCAACCATTCTTTTTAAAGGAAATAAATATGAATGCTGTATTAAGTGTTCAGGGCTCTGCTGTCTCTGAAAAAACCAAACCTTCTTTTATGTCCCGCGTTTTCAATAAAAAGAAAGCCCTGAAAGTCGCTAAAGTTGCGTTGCCGGTTGCTGCTGTGGCGGCGTTCTTCCCGGATGCTGCGATGGCCACCACCACGGCAACCGACCTGATGAAGTCCGGGGATGCGACCGTTAAAGGCACGTTTGGTAAGCAGTCCAGCGTCGTCAAATGGGTGGTTCTGGCGGAAGTTGTCGCCGGCGGCATCATGTACATGATGACCAAAAACGTGAAGTTCCTGTTTGGCTTCGCGATTATTTCCACCTTTATCACCATCGGTATGTCGGTCGCCGGTTACTGACAGGAAGCACGTGATGACGGGAGACGAATTAAAGCGATACCGTTTCCCGGAAACACTGACTAACCAGTCCCGCTGGTTTGGCTTATATCTCGATGAACTTATCCCGGCCGTAATTTGTCTCGGCTGGGGTTTCTGGACCAGCAAGTTCATTTTTGGCATAGCTTCAGCGGTACTGGTTTTCTGGGGTATCAAGAAACTGAAAAAAGGGCGGGGCAGTTCCTGGCTACGCGACCTGATTTACTGGTATCTGCCAACCTCCCTTCTTAAAGGTTTCTTTCATGATGTTCCGGACTCCTGTTTCCGGCAGTGGATTAAATAAATCAACGGGGAAATAACATATGGAACATGGTGCCAGACTAAATACCACCCGCGTTATCGCTGTGGGATTTATCAGTCTGGGGACACTCCTGACCCTCAGTCTTGCGACCAATATTATCCAGGGCATAAATAATTACCGTCTGCAGACGGAACAGAAAGTGGCGGTGACACCGATGTTATTCCGTGCACCCTTTGCGGTGTCTCAGAACCAGGCTGACGCCTCTTATATTGAGCAGCTGGGCCTGTCCTTTGTTGCCCTGCGTCTGAATGTCACGCCGGAAACGGTTGATGCCCAGCATCAGCAGCTACTCCGGTATGTATTACCCGCCTCGCAGAACAGCCTCAAGGTCCAGCTGGCTGAAGATGCGAAACGCATTAAAGACAATAACGTTAATTCCACCTTTTATATGACGTCGATGCGTGCCTGGCCGGCAGAGAACCGCGTGGATATCCGGGGTGAGCTGAAAACGTGGATTGGGGATTCCAAACCCTACAGTGAAATTAAAAGCTATGTCATTCAGTTCAGTCGTGTCGATGGTGTCAGCTGGCTGGCGCGTTTTGGAGAAATAAATAATGAAAAAAATTAACCCGTTATTTATTTCAGGCTGTCTGCTGTTGGCCGCCCCCGCGATGTCCGCGACCCTCAGCGGTACGCTGGCGCCGACAGTGGTCCCCCTGACCAATGGTGGTCAGGCAAATATTGCCGTGAGTAACACCGACCCGAATCTGTTCACAGTACCTGGAGATCGCATCACGGCGATAAACAGCCTGGACGGTGGCCTGACAAACCAGGAGCAGACCGACAGCGGCGGTGCCATTCTGGCGACCGTCAGTAAAAAACCATTCACCTTCATTGTGGAAACCGAACGCGGGCTGAACTTCTCCATTCGTGCCGTGCCCCGTGCGGGCTCAGGCCGGACAATTCAGCTGGTCAGCGAGCTGGCGGGTACCCCCGGTCCGGCAAAAGCCTGGGAAGAGTCGAACCCCTATGAATCGTTACTGGTTTCGCTGAATCGCGCCGTGCGTCAGGGCAGCGTACCCGATGAGTATCAGTCTGTCCCCGTCACTTCTGAAGTGCTGCAGGTGCCGGCTGGTCTGCGCGCCACTGCCGATCGGGTCTGGGTCGGTCATCACCTGAAAGTTGTCCGTTACAGTCTGGACAATGTCTCCCTGTCGGCCCGTATGGTGCGTGAAAGCGATTTCTGGCAGCCCGGAACACGTGCCGTCATGTTCAGTACCCCGGCGGGCCTGCTGACTGCCGGTGGTCGCATGCAGATCTGGGTCACGACGTCAGATGAAGGAGTGAAGCGCTGATGGCCAACTTCAACACGCTGATCAAACGTAAGCAATATATCTGGCTGGGACTCATTCTGGCGGGCGGCGCGGCAGCAGTCGGAGGCGGGCTGTATCTGTCAGATCTGAACATGAGCTCTGATGAGGAAGCCCCGGCTCAGGGCGAACCCGCACCGGATATGACCGGGGTGGTCGACAGCAGCTTCAACAGTAAGGTGGAGCAGCACGCGACAACAGAAATGCAGGCGACTGCCGCTGATCTCAACAAGCGTTTTGACTCCCTGCAGGGGGAAGTGGACCTACTGAGTAAGGCGCGAACCGCTGACCAGATACGTATCGACAAGCTCAGCAGTGACAATGAAGCCATGCAGAATCAGCTGAAGGCGCTGGGCGTGAAACCGGCTGTCTCTGGTGGCGAGCCCGCGCCGACTCCTCCGTCACCGCCACCTGGTCCGGAAGGGGAGCCGCAGCCAGCCAGTTATCCGCCGCAAACCGGCGCTGCGGTACCGCCTCCGACGGCATTCTATCCGGGGAATGGTATGACACCGCCGCCGCAGGTCAGCTACCAGTCTGTACCGGTACCAAACCAGATACAGCGTAAAACGTTCAGTTACGACAAAGGAAAAAAAACGAAGTCATTGCCGTACATTCCGTCGGGGAGCTTTGCAAAAAGCATGCTTATCGAGGGGGCAGATGCCAACGCGTCTGTTACCGGGAATGAATCAACTGTACCGATGCAGTTGCGTATCACCGGTCGCGTGGAAATGCCAAACAGCAAAACCTACGACCTGACAGGGTGTTTTGTGGGCCTTGAAGCCTGGGGCGATGTCTCCAGCGAACGCGCCATTGTCCGTACCCGCAATATCAGCTGTATCAAAGGTGATAAAACCATCGATCAGCCCATTAACGGCCACGTTTCCTTTATGGGGAAAAACGGGGTTAAGGGAGAGGTGGTGATGCGTAACGGAAAAATCCTCGGCTGGGCATGGGGGGCCGGTTTTGTTGACGGGATTGGTCAGGGCATGGAACGGGCTTCACAGCCGGCTGTTGGCCTGGGGGCAACCGCATCTGTTGGCGCCGGTGACGTTCTGAAAATGGGGGTCGGCGGTGGTGCATCTAAAGCTGCGCAGACGCTGAGCGAGTACTACATCAAAAGGGCCGAGCAGTATCACCCGGTCATTCCGATTGGTGCCGGCAACGAAGTGACCGTCGTGTTCCAGGATGGATTCCAGCTGAAAACGATTGAAGAGCTGGAAGCGGAAAAGAACGGGCAACAGCAGGCTCAGAATCAGGAGGCGGAGCCGGCACCGCAGGCTGATGCCCATCATCAGTCAGGCGGCGGTATGAACGGATTCAATACTGACGAGATGCTGAAGAAGCTGGGCAAACTTGATCCGCGGGAGTTCTCTCCGGGCGCAGCGCCGCAGGGGGAAAATAATGGCTAAGTCTCTTATTACGGCTGCCCTGTCAGCGCTGAGGGTAATTACACCGGGCAATTAAGGCAAATAACCCAATCAGGATGAACCTGAAAAATAACCGATAAATAGCGAGAAATATCATGAAGGAATTAATGCTGTTAATTCCTCTGGGCGGCGCTTTGCTCTTAACCGGGTGCGCGGGCACAGAGACTGAATTTCAATGTAATGCCACGACGTCGGATACCTGTATGACGATGGAGCAGGCAAATGAAAAAGCGAAGCTGAAAGAGGAACGCAGTGATGCAAAGCCGGCTGCGGCCGGGTTGCCACAACTGGCTGAGGGTAATTTCAGAACCACGTCAGTGAATTCGTACCCGTTGCCGCCACAGTCCAACCTGACCCAGGCCAGAGTGGCCGCGGAGAAAGATCGAGCACGTGCAGTGTACCTAAATAATCCAACGGCAAAGAATGAGGCAACATATTTCGAAACCGAGAAAAGGCTCCAGTCTTTGCCGGTAGTGAAAATGTCTTTACCAGTAGTGGCGTCAACGTTTACGTCACCGTCAACACCGCCAGGTAATTTTCCCCGGCCATTAAGAAAAGGGGAGGAGACAACGTCATTGTGGATAGCGCCGTATGTGGATGCAGATGATGTATATCACCAGCCAGCAACGGTTCTTTTTGTCGTGACACCATCGGCGTGGGGACAACCTCGCCTTAATTGATTCACAGCGCCATTACTGGCGCTGCAGTAAGTTTACATTTCTGAATTATAACGAGTGCCCTCTGCGTTGAAAGGGATGGGCGGTAGCGTGTGAACTTAAAACTGATTACGAAAAATGAAAGGATTTCGAAAGTGACTGAGTCAATTAAATATCTCTGGATGCTTTTGTGCGAGGAATCGTCATATATTTTTATGTTGATGCTGATTGTTGGCACTGCCGCAGTTATGTCTTTCTTTTTACAGCGGTTGTTTGTGTCCTGGTGGGGTAAGTCAATCATTCTGATAATGTGTATTGTCGTCGCGATAACAGAAGTGTTTGTCTTTATTGAGCCTGAGTCAACATACAAACAGATTCAAACCAATAAACAGAATGTCATCTATACCCTGAAAAACTGCAGAGTCTCCGCATTTGAAGCACAGCAGGCAGGGTTTCTGGCTAAAGCAAAAGATGCCTGGTCTTGCCCGGATGGCGTAACACGGTATATGGATGTGAAATACAGGGATAAGACAGAGGTTAATAAACTTCGCACGGAAGGTAAGTAACGTTATGGATGAATTATTCAAATGGAAGATGGCGCTGTTATTTTTATTGGCAGTATATAGCCTGCTTTTTTCTACTGACAAGTATATAAATAAAGGCAATAAATTATGCATGCATTTATTTTTCTGGTGCTGATGACGCCGAGTAGTGGCGGTGGGATTTGGGATATTACTCCCATGCCTAATACAGATGTCTGCATAAAAATGCTACGGGTACTCGAAGCACGTGGGGGCAGAGGTTACGGAAGTAATACAGGAGAGTGCATTGAAATTAAAACCCGCGAGCCTTTGAGCAGCGTGATAGAAACATTGAATGAGGGTGGGTAAATGGCTGAATACCAGTTAAGTCTTGATGGTTTTGTTCGACTTTTTTTTGCAATGGCAATCATTATCTGCGGTTACGGCTATGTAATTATTGGTGTTTTTATAAGAGATACGCTTGCCTGTATTTTAATGTTGTTTGGGCTTACAGGTCTCAGTGCTTTATTTTCTTTCATGGTGTTTAAGGATAAAAACATGTGGGCGGACTCTCCTGATTTGACGCTGTCAGTAATAACGGGGTTTTTTACAGCCACAGTAATCTTTTATATGTTTTATGTCTTGATTTATTACTTTGAACGGATGGGGGCAGGTGAATAGTAAGACCGATGGTCAGTATTAACAATCTCACGTTATTTGAAAGTATGCAGCATAAGGAATAAGAAAGTGAAAGCGTACTATATACTTGGACATAACGTTGCATGGCTTAACGGTATATGCCTGATTCTTTTTGTTATTGGTGTGGTCGGTGCGCTGGCTATGGTTGCCATCCCTGAAAAATTCAATCTTCGAGTTAACAGAGGCGATACATTCATATACTGTGCGCTTATAGCGGTGGTTGGGTTTTCCGGGATGTTCGTTATCTCCATTCACTCATTTTCGATGGATGAACTTGAAGCAGGTAGACACTGGAAAGATGACTGCCGGACACTTGAGGTAAACATGCCGACAGGCGCTTTTACCAGCCCTGTTAATAAACTGGACTGTGATGGCATCATCATTAATGTGCCTGGTGGGCAGTATTATTCCTATATCCATCAGTGGGAATTATATAAAGCTAACTCAAAATGAAATGCTGATTAACAAACTGGATTGACCGGTAGGGATGGAACAATGGAAAGACAGCAAGAAATTGGCCAGCAATTTGGTTTTTTGATAGTTCTTCTTTTAATTGTGTTAACTGGGTATTTTTTTTGTGCAGTATATTGAAGATTCTCGCGATATGCAGCCCGCCACTCCAGAACAACTGCAAAGTATTATTCATTAGACACCTTGTGCAGGTGAGGCGTTACGTTTAGCAATTCAAACTAACACAGGCACTTCGTCAGAGCCATTAACTTTCGGTGACGCAAAAAAGATGGCATCAGAATGCAAGTATAAAGAAGAGATTAAAGCAGTACGTGAAAAAAACTTAACGCACTGAACGCTATGAGCAAATAATCAGGGGATGGATATGATGCTGTTTCTTCGAAAGTACGGATTTTTGTTTATACCTCCAGTCTACTGGCTCATCTATCTGGGAGCCAGACTGACTTACAATGGACTGGCAGGAGAGTTTTCTCCTGATTTCTTTCAGGGTATTCGACATGAAGGCGTCTATATTATCTGTAGTTTGTGTGTATTTTATTTTTTCTGCTTAGAGGTGGAAGTTGGTGATGGGGAGTTCTCAGCGAACATTCTGTTCCTGATTGTTTTCTTTCATGTGGTTTTATTATTTATCACTCTGCTTGTTTGTCTGTGGCAAGGGGAGGTGTTGTTGGATTCGATCTTTATGGGTCAGATTATTGCCTCCATGTGTTTATTGTTTTTTATTCCAGTGCTTTCCATTATAAGAAGGAGTTTCTAGTGCGGATATGAATATTCTTCTTGCCATTTATTACCCTTGTTATTTTGAAATGCTCTTAAAGGAACGCCCGCATGAGTAATAACATCATCGATGCCGTCACCCAGGCAGTGAATTCACTGGTATCAGCACTGAAACTGCCCGACGAATCCGCGAAAGCCAATGACACGCTGGGCAGCATGAATTTCCCCCAGTTCAGCCGTATTTTGCCCTATAAGGATTATGATTCCGCGACCGGGCTGTTTATTAATAACAAAACCATCGGTTTTATGTTTGAGGCGCGTCCTTTACCCGGTGCGGATAAAAGTATCGTCGCCACACTGGAGCATTTACTGCGCAGCAAACTTCCACGGGGCGTCCCGGTCAGTTTTCATCTGGTCTCCAGCAAACTGGTCGGCAATGATATCGACTACGGTCTGCGTGAATTCCGCTGGAGCGGTAAACAGGCTAAGAAGTTTAACGCCATCACCCAGGCCTACTATCTCCGGGCAGCGGAGACGAAGTTCCCCCTGCCTCCTGCACTGGATTTACCCCTGACGCTGCGTAACTACCGCGTGTACATCTCCTGCTGCGTGCCCCGGAAGAAAAACTCCACCACGCAAATTGTGGAGATGGAGAACCAGATTAAAATCCTGCGGGCGTCACTGGGCGGTGCCTATATTCCGACGCGTATCCTTGATGCTGCCGGGCTGGTCGAACTGATGCGCGAGCTTATAAACCCGGACCCGCACGAGATGTACCGCGTACCGTATAAGCTGGACCCCTATCAGGATCTGAACTATCAGTGTGTCGATGACAGCTTTGATATGCAGGTCACCGCCGGTCATCTGAAAATTGGCCGCCTGGGGCGTGACGGGAAAGAGTGCGTAACCCGGGTGACGAGCTACCATCTGGAGAGTGATCCGGAAATGGCATTCCTCTGGACCTCCGCGGATAACTACGCCAACCTGCTTAACCCGGAGCTCTCCATTTCCTGCCCCTTTGTCATTACGCTGACGCTGATGGTGGAGGACCAGGTGAAGACCCAGAATGAAGCCAACATGAAATTCATGGACGTGGAGAAGAAAAGCAAAACCTCCTACGCGAAGTTTTTTCCGAACGTGATAAAAGAAATGCAGGAGTGGGGCGATATCCGCCAGCGACTGGCGACCAACCAGACCTCCCTGGTGTCCTACTTCTTTAATATCACCACGTACACCGCAGACAGCACAGAGGCCTCTCTCGCCGCTGAACAGCAGGTGCTCAACAGTTACCGTAAAGGCGGTTTCCAGCTGATCCCGGCCCGCTACCATCACCTGCGTAACTTTCTGGCCATGATGCCGTTCAAGTGTGGTGAGGGCCTGTTTAAAGAGCTGCAGGCGGCAGGCGTGGTGAAGCGGGCGGAGACGTTCCAGGTGGCTAACCTCCTGCCGATCGTCGCTGACAGCCCGCTGGCGCCGGCGGGACTCCTGGCGCCCACCTACCGAAATCAGCTGGCGTTCATCGACCTGTTCTACGAGGGAATGAACAATACCAATTTCAACATGGCAGTCTGCGGGACGTCCGGGGCGGGTAAAACCGGTCTGATTCAGCCCCTCATTCGCAGTGTGCTCGACTCCGGCGGGTTTGCCTGGGTGTTCGACATGGGCGATGGCTATAAGTCCCTGTGTGAAAACATGGGGGGCGTATACCTCGATGGCGATACCCTCAAGTTTAACCCGTTCGCCAACGTGCTGGATGATGCTCACTTCGACATGTCAGCAGAACGTATACGCGATCAGATGTCTGTCATGGCCAGTCCGAACGGCAACCTCGATGAAGTCCATGAAGGCCTGCTTCTGCAGGCAGTGCAGGCGGCCTGGTTAAGCAAGCGTAATCATGCACGCGTTGATGACGTAGTGCAGTTTTTACAGGACGCGAAGGACAGCGATGAATATGCTGATTCCCCGACAATCCGGGGCCGTCTGGACGAGATGATAATCCTGCTCGATCAGTACACGGTGAATGGGATCTACGGGGACTATTTCAACTCAGATAAACCAACACTCCACGATGATGCCCGGATGGTGGTACTGGAACTCGGTGGCCTGGAGTCGAGGCCCTCTCTGCTTATCGCTGTGATGTTTTCATTGATTATTTACATCGAGAACAGGATGTATCAGTCACCGCGTGGCCTGAAAAAACTGAACGTCATCGATGAGGGCTGGAAGCTCCTTGATTTCAAGAATGAAAAAGTGGGGCAGTTTATCGAGAAAGGCTACCGTACCGCGCGTCGACATACCGGCGCATACATCACCATCACGCAGAACATCGTCGACTTCGACTCCCCGACCGCCTCCAGCGCCGCACGTGCAGCGTGGGGGAACTCATCGTACAAGGCCATTCTGAAGCAGTCAGCGAAGGAATTTGCCAAGTATAACCAGCTGTACCCGGATCAGTTCAGCAAGCTGGAGAAAGACATGATTAACGGCTTCGGTTCGGCCAAAGAGCAGTGGTTCAGCTCTTTTATGCTGCAGGTGGAAGCGAACTGCTCCTGGCACCGCCTGTTCGTCGACCCGCTCAGCCGGGCGATGTACTCCTCCAAAGGCCCGGATTTTGAGTACATGAAAGCGCGCCGGGAAGAGGGGGTCGATATCCACGATGCGGTGTACGGCCTCGCGTGTCGCAACTTTAAAGACGAAATGGCAGAGCTTGAATCCCGAATACCGGTGAATGACATTGAGGATAAACAGTGATGAAAAACAACACCGAACAACCGGTCAGTACGACCTCTCATCCCTTTCGCCGGATACCCGTCATCGTTGCTCTCGTGTTTTTCGCCCTGGCAACCAGCGCGTTTCTCTCGCGCGTGGTTCTGGAGTACTCCACACCGCGGGTGGTGGCTTTTGATATGAAGAAGACGCTCGACAGCTTTATGGACAGTGTCAGTCAGAAGCAGCTGACAGAAGCGCAGTCAAAAGCGCTCTCTGACCGGTTTAACGACGCGCTGGAGAAGAGTCTGGCGGAGTATCAGCAGCAGCATCATGTGGTCATTCTGGTTTCACCTGCCGTGGTTCAGGGCGCGCCCGATGTGACCCGCAACATCCAGCACGACATTGCCCGCCGCATGAAAGGAGAACAGTAATGTTACGACTGAAAGGCTGTCTGCTCGCCGCCTGTCTGCTATCGCCGCTGACTCAGGCGGCTGATCTCGGTACCTGGGGGGATTTATGGCCCATCCGGGAGCAGGACATGCTGCAGCTCATCACGCAGCGTCTGCAGTCGCTGCAATCTTCTGGCCAGTGGGACCAGACGATGGATGCGTTTAAGCAGCGGGTTATCGAGAACAGTCAGCGTCCGGCACCGGTGGAGGGCATTAAGCGTGCGGAGAAATACGAGCAGCGCTGGTTTGATCCCAGCATCCGCCTGACCGAAGACCTGAAGGACAATGAGGGGCGGGTGTTTGCCCGCAAGGGCGATGTGGTGAACCCGCTTAAAACCGTACCGTTTGTCCAGACCCTGTACTTCATCAATGGAGACGATGCCGACCAGCTGGCCTGGATGAAGCGTCAGGTGCCGGAAACCCTGATGAGCAAAATTATCCTGGTGCGTGGCAGTATCCCGGACACCTCCGCAGCGCTGGACAGCCGGATCTATTTCGACCAGAACGGTGTACTGAGCAAGCGATTTGGCCTGACGGCGGTCCCGGCGCGGATCACGCCGGCGCCCTCCGGTGAACGGCTGAATATTGAGACCTTCCCTGTAAAATAAGGATGTTTCTGTGAAAACCCTGACGCTTTTCCTGAGTGCCCTGATGTTGTGGGGGTACAGCCTCAGTGCGGCTGCTGACCCCTCCTGTGAGGGCCGGTTTGTTAACCCGATCACCGATGTGTGCTGGCGCTGCATCTTCCCTCTGTCGCTCGGCAGCGTGCAGGTTGGTAAAGGCGACCTGCCTGATACCAGCAATCCCGGTAATCCCCTGCAGCTGTGTCCGGCGCCGCCACCGCTTTTTGTTCGCCCCGGTCTGGCCATCGGGTACTGGGAGCCGATGGCCATGACGGACGTCAGCCGTTCGCCAGGTTGCATGGTCAATCTGGGGGGCTTCAGTATCAATCTCGGCAAGACCGGCATGGGAACCGCGAGAAAGGACGATAAGCAGGTGAACGGCGCCTTCTATCACGTTCACTGGTACAAGTACCCGCTGACGTACTGGCTGAACATCATCACGTCGGCAGGCTGTCTGGAAGGCGGAGACATGGATATTGCCTATCTGTCCGAGATTGACCCGACCTGGGTGGACAGCAGCCTCACCACCATCCTGAATCCGGAAGCCATCCTGTTTGCCAACCCCATCGCGCAGGGCGCCTGCGCAGCGGATGCGCTGGCCAGTGCATTCCATATGCCGCTGGATGTGCTCTTCTGGTGTGGTGGAAGCCACGGCTCACTTTACCCGTTTAACGGCCAGGTCAGTAATGAATCCAGCCCGCTGCAGTCGTCGGTACTGGTCAGTGAACGTATGGCCTTCAAGCTTCACCGGCAGGGTCAAATTATGGAGAGTATCGGGAAGGACAAGGCGGTCTGTTACGAATATCCCTCCCCGATCATCCCGAAAGAACGCTGGCGCTATCAGATGGTAAACATGTATCCGGACAGTGGTCAGTGCCATCCGCTTGGACGCAGCGTGATGCGCTGGGAGGCCGGCAAAAATCCACCCAACTCCCGCAAGAACTATGGCTACCTGATGTGGCGTAAACGTAACTGCGTATTTTTGTAACCCGGAGGCAGAACATGAAGCATAAGCATCTGGATTGTTTGATGCAGGACTTACACAATATCAGTCAGATGATTGCCGATGATATCCTGCAACGATCGGAGGCTGCCAGGGAGGTACAGGAAGTGCTCGATACCATGCGAATGACACTATTAAACAGAAAATGCCCCTCTTCGCGACTGGCTGAGTATGCGGTCTGTCTCCTGCGGGCAGAACGATATCGACAGGTGCGGATTTACGGTAAATCGTTAAGAGAAGTCAGGGATCTCAGCCTGTGGATTACAGGACTGAAAGCCTTCAGACGGAGACTGGAGAAAACAGAGGAAACCTGGCGGTACCGCCAGTGGGAAGCAAGCCGTGCTGCATATTCGCTGGCCGGATTATTTATTCTGCCAGCGTACCTTATTTTCTCCCTTGCGGTAGGTGTCGGTTGCGACTTACGGATAAGCTCGGTCATCCTGGGGGGATATCTTGTCTGTTTAACTGGCGTGGCTGTCCGGGCCAAAGACTGCGTAGCCATTTACTGGTCGTTGTACAGTTTCATTCCTCTGGTGATGCTGAATTGATATTTTTGATGCTCCTTTTTTTGATAGCAAATGCGTGCCCCGTGCGCCCGATTTTAACCCCGTTAGTGTGAAGTTTGTGTGAGAAAAGACAAAAGCGGGTCCGACCGCCATAGCGAAAGTTCAGCACTGCTACTTCACTCCAGCATAGTTTGTAAGCTTTGCAGTAACAGGGTATTTTCCGCTTCCTGAATTCTTTCTTCAGAAAGTTTTTACCTTGCACTCTTATCAGGTGAGATGAAAAATAAATTTTCTGGAAAGGTAATGCCTGAAGAACAACGATGTTGTCAACCAGTCTTACCAGTGCGCTGACATATTCCTTCTTTGAGGTTTCGTCAGGTAAATATTTTGGCTGAATATCTATCCTCAGGTTCCTGAATGCGGTTAGTAGCAACCCTGACTCTTTGCACCTCAGGTTCGCAAAGGTCATATAAAACACTACGCAAGGAAATATAATTGAGAGAATAATGAATAACGGGGTATTAAAATAGTTTTGTGGAGAAAAGTGGCAAAATAAAGAAATGAAATAAATACTGAAAAGCAGGACGAAAATAACCTGAGTGTTGCGGGTGTGCTGAAGAAACAGAAATAAAGAATGATGGTATCTGAACCTGAGCCTGGCAGTGAACGCGAAACCAAACAGTACGATCGCTACGGTATAAAGCATCTTTGTCCTCCTGGACGGATCCCTTAATGTAAAATACACCCAAACGGAGAGTCTACATGACTGGTATCAGTACAAAAAAGGATATTGAATACATAAAGGCCGTTTTTAATGACCTCAGTGAAGCGTTAACGCAGATGGCATATGGACAGGTTGTTCTGCCCGTCGATATCAAAGGGTTGCTTTCTGACATTCAGGCGTCTCTGATTAAAGGACGTCTGCCATGTGCCCTGGAAGTCGACTGTTTTGAGGAAAGCCTTCTTTTGTTCCTCCGAAGTGTCAGGCAGCAACGGCAAAGCATTGTCTACACCACTGAGGTGGACAGGCAAATGGCCAGACTCAGGGATGTCAGATACTTTCTTGTTGTGTTAACAGGATATCCTGAGAGAGTACAAGAACCACCCCGGTTACTGTGGAGATGGCGGGATATTAAAACGCTGTCCGTGCTCTTCCTCAGTGTAGTACTATCTTTTTGTTCTGTCCTTTATCTCGCCTCAGGTAATAATGGTGCTGTGCATGGTGTTTATTGTATTGCGATAATTTTATTTTCTATTTCAATATATGCATTAGAAGAGTCTGGGGTTGGTGGTGTGGTGTTTTCTCTCTCGGGGGTGACCATTTTTACTGTTGCTGCTCTTTGCGAATACTTACCGCCTCAATAACTGGTTTTTAGCGTTATCATGAAAGTATGCTTTGTAAAATAACTTACTCTTTTTCTATTTACAGACGTCGGTCTGGCGTTTTTGGCAATTATATATTGTCCTGACGCATCATTTTCCACATAACTGTCGACAGAAGAGAATAATATGAATAAAAGAATTAGAGGGCTGGCCTGGGGGCTGAGTCTGCTCTGCACGACGGCGTCAGCCGCTGACAATATTAATACGCCCGGGGACCAGCAGTGGCTGAAACAGCAGGAGAACCTCAGCGAACAGCTGCGCCAGCATCCGGATAAACAGCTGCAGCAGGAGCTTGAGGCGCAAATCAGCCGTAATCCTCTGCCCAAATCTGACCGCCAGTTTATCGATAATCTGGTCAGCCAGCAGAAAGCGGCGAATCAGGAAAAGCCGACAGAAGGAGCGCTGTACTTTGTCTCCTTCTCGATACCTGAAGAGGGGCTGAAGCGGATGCTGCACGAAACCCGGCAGTACGGTATTCCGGCGACACTGCGTGGGCTCGTCAATAACGACATGAGGACCACCACTGACGCGGTACTGCAGCTGGTGAAGGATGGCGTGACCGACGGGGTGCAGATCGACCCGACACTGTACACGCAGTACGGCATCCGGAGTGTGCCCTCTCTGGTGGTACGGTGTCAGGCCGGGTATGACGTGGTACGCGGTAACATTCACGTCAAACAGGCGCTGGAGAAAGTCGCACAAACCGGTGACTGCGCACAGGTGGCCCGGCAGATGCTTGATGCGCCCTCAAATGCCGCCGGGAGCCAGCCATGAAAGATAAACCGTACTTCATGGCGTTACCGGAAATGGTGAGGGATGCGGGAGAGTGGAAATGAAGACGGTTATTTCCGTGCTGACCGCGCATTTTTTTGTCCTGAGCGCCTTCATCTGGCTGGCATCCCCCGCCTGCGCTGACAGTGGAAGTGACTATAAAGCCGGTTCGGATTTTGCGAAACAGGTGCAGGGCAATGGTCTGAACTCACTAAAAAATTTCAGTGGTGAGCAAAACCTGCCGGGGTATACCGACAACCCGAATCAGACAAAATACTACGGCGGCGTCACTGCCAGCGGAGACAGCTCTCTGAAAAGCGATTCAGCCCTGGAGTTCAGCCAGGGGGACACAGGCAAAGCGATTACGGAGTCGTTCACAAACCGGCCACCGGATCAGATATCTCAGGATGCGCCGTTTATTCAGGCCGCAAAGGATACAGAATCCCGTGCCGACAGCATTGTCGGCGATACCGGACAGTCCTGTACCGCCCAGGTTGTGAACCGCAGTGAGTTCACAAACCATACCTGCGAACGTGATCTGCAGGTGGAAAATTTTTGCACACGGGAAGCGACCCTGAAGGATAACGCCACCACACAGAAAGTTAACCGAACCTATCAGCAGGTGGTGACGCTGAATTATGCCCGGAGTACCCGGCAATGGAGTGGCAACCTGACGATCCCGACCAACGGTCGTCTGCTGAATGCCTCGGTGGATGGTGAGCCTCTGGTGATCCCCTGGATTGAAGAATGCGATTCCGAAGGGAAGGTGCGGGATAGCTGCAAGAGTGCAGTGAGTGAAAGCCTGACCCTCTTTGAACGAACGTTCCCCATTGATGTGATCAGCTGGCCACGTTCAGAATCGATGTGTTCAGGCGGTCAGAACACGCATTGTACGAAATATACCTATGACGGGAAGGGGAAGATTCATCAGTCGTTTGGTGTGGACAAAGCGGTCACTGCTGGGCAGAACTTTTCAGTAAGCAAAACATCACGGACCGTATCATCGGCCAGCCAGAAACCCGTACAGGTCACGGTCACCCTGGTGATGGAAGAAACCGAAACCGTCTATGCACCTGAAGTCGTCTGGGTTGAAAGCTGTCCGTTCAGTAAGGATGAAGGGAAAAAAACGGGCGAGGAATGTATCAGTCCGGGAGGAACGCGAACCATCACCCTCGGAGGCAGGGATTACTCGTTCACGGAGGCCTGCTGGAAATATAAGGATACCTGGCTCACGCAGCCGGCGGACAACGGCTCCTGTGAAAGCCTGATGAAAAATACGGCCTGTACTCTGTCATCCCGCCAGTGCGCCTTCTCCAGCGAGGAAGGCACGTGCCTGCATGAATATGCAACGTATTCCTGCGAAACCAGGACGAGTGGCAAGCAAATGATCTGCGGCGGTGATGTCTTCTGCCTTGATGGTGAATGTGACAAAGCCACGTCCGGGAAGAGCAACGACTTTGGGCAGGCGGTGTCTGAGCTGGCGGCACTGGCTGCCGCGGGGAAGGACGTCGCGGCACTGAACGGGGTGGATGTCCGGGCATTCACCGGAAAAGCGAAGTTCTGTAAGAAGTTTGCTGCCGGCTTCAGTAACTGCTGCAAAGACAGCGGCTGGGGCCAGGATGTGGGGCTGGCACGCTGCAGCAGCGAGGAAAAGGCGCTGGCCAAAGCGAAAAAAGACAAGCTGACGGTCAGTATAGGGGAATTCTGCTCTAAAAAGGTTCTGGGGATTTGCCTGGAGAAAAAAAGGAGCTATTGCCAGTTCGACTCAAAACTGGCGCAGATCGTTCAGCAGCAGGGAAGAAACGGTCAGCTGCATATCGGTTTTGGCGGCGCCAGCAGTCCTGACTGTCGGGGCATTACCGTCGCGGAACTCCAGGGGATTGATTTTAACAAGCTGGATTTCACCAACTTTATGGACGACCTGATGAAAAATCAAAAAATACCGGAAAACGATGTGCTCACCAATAAGACCAGAGAACGAATTGAGGAAATCATGAGTCAGCAATCCGCGCAATAAACCATGCTGCCTAATAAAGAGACCGATAATCATGAAAATGAGTTTTCACAAAAAGCCTGTTATTGATTTTGTCCTGAGATTAACGCTAACAATAATCATTATTTCTCCGGTGATTTATTTCTCCTGGGATGCCGTCAAAGGGACGTCGGGAAGTGATTATGTCGAAAGTGTGGTCTTTATTCTTATGGCTGGGTTTGCCATGTCTGTGTGTTATTTGTTTTTCTCAGTCCTGGAGAAAGTTATAAATGCAAGGAAAAGCAAAGATGAATCGATATATCACGATTGAGAAATTTATAGACATTCTGAATGAAGAGAATTTACCCCAGGAGCATCATGTTATGGTGCTGGCTGTTCTTGCGGATATCTCTCTGCATACAGACAGGTTCCTGATTAACTCGTCCGAACTGGTTCAGATGGCCGCTCAGTACTCACCTGCTTTCCAGAAACTGCCAGCGGACCGGCAGGCTTTTATATCTTCAGTACTGAGCATGCCGCTATTCCTTATTATGTGACCAGGAGAGTCAATGGAAGAGAAAAAAGCATACGGGCTGGTCATGGTGTTTGTCGGGGTGTTTGTCTTTCTCCTGGTCAGCATTATGTCGTACAGCCTGTGGCGGGACAGGCAGGTTAACGCATTTATGACAACCAACCGGGCCTGGGGGATCCAGTGCGACACTGTTTCTCAGGCCGCGTGGGTGATCAGGGACGGGGAGCGGGTGGACCTTCAGATAAATTATCTGCCTCTGTACTGCAGCGGTTATCGCTTTGAAGCCCGTGATGATGCAGGAAAGGTACAGCGCCAGCTCGATAAATACAGTGTCTATCAGCATCTGTCACGCCAGTCGCATTAATTCATAAAAGGGTATTTGCCATGCGAACAATACATGCCGCCATGCTGGCGGGGTGCCTTTGCTGCGCCCTGATGCCGGCTTTCGCCAAAGACGCGGGCTGGCAGTGGTACAACGAGAAACTGAAGCCCCGTGATGAGGACAGGAAAGCCGTACCAGCGGCACCACCGCCGCAAATGGATATTCTGGAGAAACTCGCCACACTCCAGGCGGCCACCAAACGGTCGTTGTACGAAGCCATTCTGTATCCATCGTCTGAAAACTTCGTGAAGTATTTCCGGCTGCAGAACTACTGGACGCAGCAGGCAGGTTTGTTCTCGATGAGTGCGAAGAAAGCCATGCTGGAAAACCCCGAACTCGATTACAACCTGCAGTACAGCCACTACAACGGCACGGTAAAAAACCAGCTCGCTGCCGACTATGCCGAACAGCGACAGGCTATCTCCACCCTCGCACAGCACTACGGCGTGATGTTCTTCTACCGGGGCCGGGAAGCGATCGATGGCCAGCTGGTCCAGGTGATTAAAAATTTTCGCGAAACCTATGGCCTGAGCGTGATACCGGTGTCGGTTGACGGAGTGATTAACCCCATGCTGCCCGATAGCCGGACGGACCAGGGCCAGGCAGAGCAGCTTGGCGTGAAGTTCTTCCCCGCGATGATGCTGGTTAACCCGAAAAGTGGCCAGGTGAAGCCTCTCAGTTACGGCTTTATCAGTCAGGACGACCTGGCGAAACAGTTCCTCTATGTCTCCAGCGACTTTAAACCGAATTTCTAAGGAGTGTGTCATGCGAAATATTCGTTTTCCGGATTTAGATATCACCGGGATGTGGGTGCTGGCCGTGGGCGTGTTTTTCCACCTGATAGCCAGGCTTGTCAGAAAGCAGCCTGAGCTGGCCGTCCAGGCCGGGGAAATCTTCGGGCTGGGTATGGTGGTGTTTGGGGGATACCGCATTCTTAACGCCCTGATTGCTGAAGCCGAAAAAGAGGAGAAAGCCTGTGAAAAACAGCCTGAAGAACCTCGCTAAGACGCCGCTGGCGGCACTGGCTCTTTCCCTTGCTCTGGCCGGGATGGCACATGCGGGAACGCTCGATGAGGTGAAGTCGCTCTGGGATCCGCGGGGAATCTCCGGTACTGAAACGGCCTCCCCGCAGAGCGACACTCCCCAGGCGGTGAGCGGGGCATCTCAGCCACGCTGGTTACGACTCAGCAACGGAAAGCAGGTGGACCTGCGCGACTGGAAAGTGGTGCTGTTCATGCAGGGACACTGTCCCTACTGTCATAAATTTGACCCGGTGCTGAAGCAGCTGGCCGGACAGTATGGCTTCTCCGTGTTCTCTTACACCATTGACGGACAGGGTGATGACGCGTTTCCGGAAGCGCTGCCGGCGCCTCCTGACGTGATGCAGACCTTTTTCCCCAATATCCCGGTGGCCACACCGACTACGTTTCTGGTGAACGTAAACACGCTGGCTGCGTACCCGATCCTGCAGGGCGCCACGGATGCGCAGGGCTTTATGGCCAGAGTGGATACAGTATTTCAGATGATGGAGAACCCGAATAATGGATAATCTCAACAAAATATATTCTTCGATACCCGTACTGGAAAGAAATAAACGCCTGAAGTTATCCCGGCAAAAGAGATTCGATGTTTATTATTGTCTCGCTTTTATGTTTGGTTTTGCCGGATTATTTCTGTGGTGGGGAAGCCATGCTTTTTTCAATGTGTTCACTGACCTGTTAACCCCGCCGGAAAAAATGGAGTCGGCAAATAACATCATCAATCAGTGGAATGTCCTGATGTATTTCGTTCCCTTTATTCTTTTCTCGCTTTCCATTGGTTGTCTGGCAACGGCTTTACTGGGGGTACTCATTGCCGAACTCGCTTTTTGGTTTGAATATGCCTTTGAAAAAAGGTTCCTGAGATATTTAAACCGCAACCTTCGACGGAAAAATAAAATGAAAGAAGGAGAGCCTGATGTTCATCCGTAAACCATTATCGGTGCTTTGTGGGATGTTGCTAGGGGTGTCATTGACGGCGGCTGCAGATGTTAACGGTGACATGAATAACTTCTTCAATAAGCTGGGGTTTGCGTCCAATACCAGCCAGCCGCAGGTCTGGCAGGGACAGGCTGCGGGCTACGCCTCCGGCGGTTCGCTGTATGCAAGAACGCAGGTGAAAACGATCCAGCTGGTCAGCATGACCCTGCCGGATATTAACGCCGGCTGCGGCGGCATCGATGCGTACCTGGGGTCGTTCTCCTTTATCAACAGCGAGCAGCTGCAGCGCTTTGCCAAACAAATTATGTCCAACGCCGCGGGCTACTTCTTTGACCTTGCCCTGCAGACTACGGTTCCGGAGATCAAAACCGCGAAGGATTTCCTTCAGAAGATGGCGAGCGACATTAACAGCATGAACCTCAGCTCCTGCCAGGCCGCACAGGGCATTGTGGGCGGTCTGTTTCCACGGACCCAGGTGGCGCAGCAAAAGGTCTGCCAGGACATTGCCGGCGAGAGCAACATTTTTTCGGACTGGGCGGCTTCCCGTCAGGGCTGTTCGGTGGGGGGGCAGATGGACAAAGTGCAGGATAAAGCCAGCGATAAGGACAAGGAGCGTGTGATGAAGAATATCAACATTATGTGGAATGCCCTGTCCAAAAACCGGCTCTTTGATGACAACAAGGAGCTGAAGGAATTCGTCATGACCCTGACCGGGACGCTGATTTTTGGTGAGAACAGTGAAATTACCCCGCTGCCGGCACGCACCACCGACCAGGATCTGATTAAAGCCATGATGGAGGGCGGCACGGCGAAAATCTACCACTGCAATGATTCGGATAAGTGCCTGAAGGTGGTGGCCGATGCCAGCGTGACGATTTCTGACAAGAAGGCGTTGAAAAATCAGATATCAGCTCTGCTGAGCAGTATCCAGAACAAGGCCGTAGAGGACGTCGCATTGACGGAGCAGGAGAAAGGGTTTATCTCCAGCACCACCATCCCGGTGTTCAAATACCTGGTCGATCCGCAGATGCTCGGGGTGTCTAACTCACTTATTTACCAGCTGACGGACTATATCGGCTACGACATCCTGCTGCAGTACATTCAGGAACTTATCCAGCAGGCCCGGGCGATGATCTCAACCGGTAATTATCCCCAGTCGACAATGGATATGATCATGGAAAACCTCAACCAGGCGAGTGTCCAGATTGCCGCTTTCCAGTCCCGCGTTCAGGTCCAGCAGGACGCCTTGCTTGTGGTTGACAGACAAATGAGTTACATGCGCCAGCAGGTCTCTGCCCGCATGATGACCCGCTACCAGAATAACTATCATTTTGGGGGGAATCAGTAATGCTTGAGATATATGCCATTGCAGGCGGTGACTGGTTACGGGGCAACCTGAACGCGATTGCGGCGTTTATGGGGACCGGCACATGGTCGACCATAGAAAAGATGTGTATCGCCATCTCGGTACTCATTGTGGCGGGGAGCTGGGTAAAAAAACACAACGTAATGGACCTGATTGGCTGGGTCTTTTCGCTCACCCTGGTCTCTATGCTGGTTGTCATTCGCACCCCTGTGCAGATCATCGATTACAGTAACGTTGCGCAGGTCTATGAAGTCGATAATGTTCCAATTGGTCTGGCCATTCCGGCGTCGCTGACAACACGGGTGGGAAACGCGCTTATCCAGAGTTATGAGATGGTCTTCTCTCTGCCGGACAGTGTCACGTACAGTAAAACGGGGATGCTATTTGGCAGTAATCTGGTCGCGAAAAGTACGGATTTTTTATCACAAAATCCTGAAATTACGACGCTGTTCTCCGATTACGTACAAAACTGTGTGATGGGCGACATTTTCCTCAATCATAAGTACTCTTTTGAGGATTTACTGAATTCACCTGACCCGTACACCCTGATTTTTGCAAACCCGAGTCCACTGCGCCAGGTTCCCAATAACAGCTATAATTTTTTGGATAAAAACTATCTTGGTACCACATTTATCAGTTGCCAGGAGGCGGCGACGGAGCTGAAACAACGCCTTGCACTGGATACCCAGACAGGCGGTAAAACCTGGAACTACTATGTTCGTCAGCTGTTTGGCGGCAAACCTAATCCCGATCTGCTTTTCAGCCAGATGATTGGCGACAGCTACAATTACTTCTACAGCTCAGGACAGAGCGCCGGGCAGATTATCCGCCAGAACGTCACGATGAACGCCCTGCGCAGCGGGATCCAGAGTTATGCAGCCCGCAGCGGCGATACCGCCAGTCTGGTCAATATCGCTAACACATCATCCCTTGAAAAGCAGCGGCTGGCACAGGCCACAATGGGGCACCAGGCGCTTCGCACACTTCCGCTGATGCAGACCGTTATCATGGGGATAATGATTGGGATGTTCCCGATCATGGTGATGGCCGCCATGTTTAATATGATGACGCTGCAGGTGCTAAAGGGGTATGTGTTTGCGCTTATCTGGCTGCAGACGTGGCCATTACTGTTCGCCATCCTGAACAGCGCAATGGCCTACTATGCGAAGCAAAATGGCGTACCGGTTGTTCTCTCTGAGTTGTCGCAGGTTCAGCTCAAAAACTCGGATATTGCGACCACCGCGGGCTATATTGCCGTGATGATACCGCCTTTGTCGTGGGGGATCGTGAAGAGCATGGGAGCAGCCTTCTCCAGTGCCTACAGCCATTTTTCTTCTTCCGGGCTTGGTGCAACATCGCAGGCGGCTTCCGGCGTGGTGGACGGCAATTACTCGTTTGCCAACATGCAGATGGAGAACGTCAGCGGCTACAGCTGGGGAACGAACAGCACAACCAGTTTCGGACAGATGTCGCGTCAGCTGGGGAATGGAGGGATGAGTACCCAGACCCGGGATGGTTCAACGGTCCTGGACAGTAGTGGCGCCATGTCAAAACTGCCGGTGGATATCAACGTCGGTCGTCAGATAGCCAGTGCGCAGCAGCAGATGGCCAGGGAGGCCGATGTCCAGGCCGAAAGCGCACTGCATGGTTATAACAGCAGCGTCACCAGTGCCTGGAATAGTCTGCAGCAATTTGGCACCAATAAAGGGAACAGTGCATCAACAACGACCGGGGCCGATACTACCGAGTCTTCGCAGGATTCGATGGCCAGAAGCAAAATGTGGAATGCGGTTGTTGCTAATGCGAAAGCCAACAACATTAGCAATGAGCAGTCTTTCCAGAATTTAATGGATGAGTCAAGAAAAAGAACAATATCGGGTGAGTTGTATGGCGGTGCTAAAATTGATTCTTCTGATGCAGCTCTTGGGAAAATAGGGAGCTGGGTTACCGGAGGCAGTATATTTGGTGGTGTTAAAGTGGCAGCCAGTGGTGCCGCCAGTACGGGGTCAACGGATACTGTTGGACGATCAGGTAGGCATTCTGAAGATAATCGCCATGATACCAGCACTCAGGCGGCGAAAGACTTTAAGGAAGCATCCGATTACTTTACCAGCCATAAAACAACCACATCAGGCAATAACACCGATAACAATGCCAGCTCGCGTGTTGACCAGTTTGCCGCGTCACTCTCCAGTGCCAAAAACAGCTATGACCAGTATACAAGCAGCCGGACACGCAGCCACGAGTACAGTGAGATGGCTTCGCGTACAGAGAGCATGACTGGCCAGATGAGCGAGAATCTCACTCAGCAGTTTGCGAACTTTGTTCAGCATCGTGCACCTCAGGACGCTGAAACTATTCTGACCAACACCAGTTCTCCTGAAGTTGCGGCGCAGCGTGAAGCCCTGGCGCGTGAATTCGTCAAAGAGCAGGTTGAACCCAGGGTTGATGGTGCGTATCAACAGGGTCGCGAAAGCATCGGTCAGAATATGTCTGGGGTGTCAGGCGGTGGCGACAATGGTTCGGTCATGGCGGACTACGGACATAATGCCGGCCGTATTGATGCCATGACCAAAGAGGCGGGTATTAAGGATGATGTGGGGCAAAAAGTGGATGGGATGATTGCAGAGAATAAACAACAGCATCAGGAAGCCCGAGAAAAAATACAACAGCAAGGTGTTGAGGTGAAAAAAGAGAATGCTGAACTGGAAAAAGACCACAAAACAAAAGAAAATGATTTCAAAAATTCTTATAATGATAAGAAAGAACATCAAACCAGACTGCCTGGCGCGGACTCAACCAAAGAGCTACTGGATAAGGCAACAAAATTAGAAAACGATAAATCAAAGAGATAGGGAGGAAGGGATGATAACCCATCAAATAATACAAAGTGAAGTTGAAGAGTTAAAACGGATTCTGACTGAGAAGGATTTGATGATCCCCTCGTTCTGGAGTTGTATCTGGCCTGGACTGACATGTATGTTATGGTTTCTTCTTTCATCCTATTTTTCGTACTGGCTAAGTGATTATGCTTCTGGTATTGATAAAATAACAGTTATGGTTTTTGCGGGTGCGATGGGTTTTTTTTCCATCGTAGTGACAGCTAAAACGCGATCTTATTTTCTTTCGCTACCTGAATCATTCAGGAAAAATTCAAGGTTTGTTAATTTTCTTCTGGCTAAATGTAAGATGTATGGGGTCTGTATCTTATTTATATTTCCATGTTTAGCATTTTATTTTTCATTTACTCATCTAGATTCTATTATCTTCTGTGTAATAACATTCTTCTGCATAATAGTTACGGTTATGGTGATGAATATTGATCTCGGTCGTTATCAGTTAACTACTCTGACGTCTGTTATTGAATCGGTTAAAAATAAAGAAATAAAACTGCAATAACAACTGAGTTCCTGCTCTCTACTAACCGAATCTAATCGTTCGGTTAGTAAACCTTTTGTTCTTCATTTCTTAATTTTTACGGTTTTTTCCTAATATAAACGGTGAACAGTTGCGCAATTTATTTGTGCATCTGTGAGGCGTTGCCGCCTTTGGCGGTGTCTTTTCGTCTTTATTTGAGTAGAGGTTATTTATGACAATATCTGAACCTGTCAGGTCTCTTGATGCACATGAACTGATGCCTGGCGATATTTACCCACATCCTGCAGCGGGGGGAATTGATTCCCTGTCACATCGCGAGGTCTGTTCTCTCTTCAGTGACCACATCATGTATATCTGCAGCGCGTTAGTTATTCTTCTGCTTGTTTTCATCGCAGGTGTCTTTTTCCGAAAATTAATGACGTCTTCCACGGGACGTAAGCGAGACACGGCGTCAGTTATTCCCAATACAAAGCCAGAAGCACAGAGCAAAACGGAATACTTCCATCTTTCCATATGTGTGGAAGGCCCGGCCAGCACGGATGACTCCGCCTTGTCCTCTCTTGCCTCCCGTGTTGTCCGCGAAGCTGAAAATCTGTATATCCCCGGCGTCAATCGCCGCGACAGCGCTGACGACGTGTTTGCCTGGTCCGTGCAGACTCAGTTTCCTTCTGACAGGCTCTTCGGCACACGGATTTTCCCGTCGACCGGCTGGTTTGAACGTCCGGATATGATTAAACCTCCGGTGAAATGCTACTGCGTCTGCCTGCAGTACACGGCTGAAACATTGCCATCCACACTGCATGCCCTGGTCGATGAGGCCGGACGGCAGGTGGCGAAGTCATACATTAAAGGCGGACATTGCCCTGGCTCAGAGGGCTATAGCTTCTGCATAACCTCTGAATAGCAGCCAGTATCCGGCCTGGCCATCTATGGATCCGGGCATGACTGTAATCCTGTTTTCTGTGCCGGTGTGTTTCCGCTGATTAATTTGTCCTTCCGACCCTAATACTTTACTGACGGATTAGTGCCATGAGTTTCAATGCCAAAGATATGACGCAGGGCGGTCAGATCGCCAATATGCGCTTTCGCATGTTTGGTCAGATTGCCAATATTATTTTCTACGTGCTGTTTATTTTATTCTGGGTGCTGTGCGGACTGATGCTGATGTACCGGCTCAGCTGGCAGACCTTTGTGAACGGCTGCGTATACTGGTGGTGTACGACGCTGGGTCCGATGCGCGATATTATTCGCTCCCAGCCGGTATACACCATTCAATATTACGGCCAGTCGCTGGAATATACCTCAGAACAAATCCTGGCCGATAAATATACTATCTGGTGTGGAGAGCAGCTGTGGACTGGTTTCGCCTTTGCTGCCGTGGTTTCTCTTGTTATCTGTATCGTGACGTTCTTCATCGCCAGCTGGGTGCTGGGCCGCCAGGGGAAACAGCAGAGTGAGGATGAGAACACCGGCGGGCGCCAGCTTTCCGATAAACCCAAAGAAGTGGCCCGTCAGATGAAGCGTGATGGTGTGGCCTCCGATATTAAAATTGGCGACCTGCCTATCCTTAAAAACTCCGAAATCCAGAACTTCTGCCTCCACGGTACCGTGGGTTCCGGTAAATCAGAAGTGATCCGCCGGCTACTGAATTATGTCCGTGCCCGGGGCGATATGGCCATCATTTACGATCGCTCCTGTGAGTTCGTCAAAAGCTATTACGACCCGTCACTGGATAAAATCCTCAACCCGCTGGACTCGCGCTGCGCGGCCTGGGATTTGTGGAAAGAGTGCCTGACGCTGCCGGACTTCGACAACATCTCCAACACCCTTATCCCGATGGGCACCAAAGAAGACCCGTTCTGGCAGGGCTCCGGTCGCACTATCTTTGCCGAAGGCGCGTATCTGATGCGCGAAGACGACGATCGGAGCTACGAGAAGCTGGTCGATACCATGCTGTCCATTAAGATCGACAAGCTGCGCGCCTATCTGCAGAACACGCCGGCAGCGAACCTGGTTGAAGAGAAAATTGAGAAAACCGCCATCTCCATTCGAGCTGTGCTGACCAACTACGTCAAGGCTATTCGCTACCTGCAGGGCATTGAGAAGAACGGCGAGCCGTTCACTATCCGGGACTGGATGCGCGGCGTCCGTGAGGACCGACCCAATGGCTGGTTGTTTATTTCCTCAAACGCTGACACCCATGCCTCCCTGAAGCCGGTTATCTCGATGTGGCTGTCGATTGCCATCCGCGGCCTCCTGGCGATGGGCGAGAACCGTAACCGGCGTGTGTGGATCTTCGCTGACGAACTTCCCACGCTGCACAAGCTGCCGGACCTGGTCGAAATCCTCCCGGAGGCGCGTAAATTTGGTGGTTGTTATGTGTTCGGTATTCAGTCCTATGCCCAGCTTGAAGATATCTATGGCGTTAAGCCTGCCGCCACGCTCTTTGACGTGATGAACACCCGGGCCTTCTTCCGCTCCCCGAGTAAAGAGATTGCGGAGTTTGCTGCCGGTGAAATTGGTGAGAAGGAAATTCTCAAAGCCAGCGAACAGTACTCTTACGGTGCTGACCCGGTGCGTGATGGGGTGTCGACCGGGAAAGAAAAAGAGCGGGAAACGCTGGTCAGTTACTCCGATATTCAGACGCTACCGGACCTGTCCTGCTATGTCACGCTGCCCGGGCCGTATCCGGCCGTGAAGCTGGCCCTCAAATACAAGCCGCGTCCGAAAATTGCCGAAGGATTTATTCCCCGCACTCTCGATGCGCGGGTGGATGCGCGGCTCAGTGCGCTGCTTGAAGCGCGGGAAGCTGAAGGCAGTCTTGCCAGGGCGCTTTTCACGCCGGATGCCCCGGCATCCGGGCCAGATGATGCCGGCAGTCACGCCGGTGAACAGCCTGAGCCGGTCAGTCAGCCTGCGCCAGCAGTAATGACGGTAACTCCTGCACCGGTAAAAGCGCCGCCGACAACAAAGCGTCCGGCAGCGGAACCCTCCGCCAGGACAGCTGAGCCTCCCGTCCTGCGGGTCACGACCGTACCGTTGATCAAACCAAAAGCAGCCGCAGCGGCCGGAACTGCCGCAACAGCATCCTCTGCCGGTACCCCTGCTGCAGCGGCAGGCGGGACAGAACAGGTACTGGCGCAGCAGTCCGCAGAACAGGGGCAGGCCATGCTGCCGGCCGGTATGAACGAGGACGGTGTGATTGAAGACATGCAGGCGTATGACGCCTGGGCTGATGAGCAGACGCAGCGGGATATGCAGCGGCGTGAAGAGGTCAATATCAACCACAGCCACCGCCACGATGAGCAGGATGATCTCGAAATTGGGGGGAATTTCTGATGCTCAGTTTCAGCCAGGTTAAATCGGCGGGTAGTGCCGGTAACTACTACACAGAGAAAGACAACTACTACGTTATCGGGAGCATGGAGGAGCGCTGGCAGGGTAAAGGCGCAGAAGCGCTGGGGCTTGAAGGAAAGGTAGACAAGCAGATCTTCACGGAGCTACTGCAGGGAAAGCTACCTGATGGCAGCGACCTGACCCGGATTCAGGATGGCGTGAATAAGCACAGGCCCGGCTACGATCTGACGTTCTCAGCACCGAAGAGTGTATCGATGCTGGCTATGCTGGGTGGTGATAAGCGTCTTATCGACGCTCATAATCGCGCGGTGACAGTGGCTCTTAATCAGGTGGAGTCCCTGGCCAGCACGCGGGTGCAGAAAGACGGCGTTTCTGAAACAGTCCTGACCGGGAATCTGATTATTGCCCGCTTTAACCACGATACATCGCGCGCTCAGGACCCACAGATACACACGCACAGCGTGGTTATCAATGCGACACAGAACGGCGATAAATGGCAGACGCTGGCCAGCGATACCGTCGGTAAAACCGGGTTTTCCGAAAACATACTGGCCAACCGCATCGCTTTCGGAAAGATATACCAGAACACTCTCAGGGCCGATGTTGAGTCTCTGGGTTACAGGACAGTGGATGCGGGTAAGAACGGTATGTGGGAGATGGAGGGCGTGCCGGTTGAGTCGTTTTCCACCCGCAGTCAGGAACTCAGGGAGGCCGCCGGACCCGATGCCTCCCTGAAGTCCCGGGATGTGGCCGCGCTCGATACCCGAAAGTCGAAAGAAGCCATCGATCCGGCAGAGAAGATGGTGGAGTGGATGAACACGCTGAAGGAGACCGGGTTTGACATCCGGGGGTACCGTGAGGCCGCCGATGCGCGAGCCGCAGAGCTGGCCCGTGCACCTGCCGCGCCGGTGAACACTGACGGTCCGGATATCACGGATGTGGTGACGAAAGCGATTGCCGGTCTCAGCGACCGCAAGGTGCAGTTCACGTATGCCGACCTGCTGGCTCGCACGGTCGGCCAGCTGGAGGCGAAGGACGGTGTGTTTGAGCTGGCGAGAAAGGGCATCGATGCCGCCATTGAACGGGAGCAGCTTATCCCTCTCGATCGCGAGAAAGGGCTGTTCACCTCAAACATCCACGTTCTCGATGAACTCGCCGTCAAAGCCCTGAGTCAGGAGGTGCAGCGCCAGAATCATGTCTCCGTCACGCCCGATGCGTCTGTGGTGCGCCAGGTTCCTTTCAGCGATGCCGTCAGCGTGCTGGCGCAGGATCGCCCGGTAATGGGTATCGTTTCCGGTCAGGGCGGTGCCACCGGCCAGCGGGAGCGGGTGGCCGAGTTAACCCTGATGTCCCGGGAGCAGGGGCGTGATGTCCATATCCTGGCGGCCGATAACCGCTCACGTGATTTTCTCGCCGGTGATGTGCGTCTGGCCGGGGAAACGGTGACCGGTAAATCCGCCCTGCAGGACGGGACGGCGTTTATTCCGGGCGGAACACTCATCGTGGATCAGGCGGAGAAGCTGAGCCTGAAGGAAACGATTTCCCTGCTCGATGGCGCGATGCGCCATAACGTGCAGGTCCTGCTCTCCGACAGCGGGAAGCGCAGCGGGACCGGCAGCGCGCTGACGGTGCTGAAGGACAGCGGCGTGAATACGTATCGCTGGCAGGGTGGCCATCAGACCACAGCCGACATCATCAGTGAACCGGATAAAGGAGCACGCTACAGCCGGCTGGCACAGGAGTTTGCCGTCAGCGTGCGTGAAGGGCAGGAAAGCGTGGCCCAAATCAGCGGGACCCGTGAACAGAGCGTACTCAACGGCCTCATCCGTGACTCCCTCAGACAGGAGGGGGTGCTGGGTGAGAAAGACACGACCATTACAGCCCTGACGCCGGTGTGGCTGGACAGCAAAAGCCGGGGCGTGCGGGATTATTACCGGGAGGGGATGGTGATGGAACGCTGGGATCCGGAGAACCGGACGCACGATCGCTTTGTCATTGACCGGGTGACCGCGAGCAGCAATATGCTGACCCTGAAAGACCGGGAAGGGGGTCGTCTGGATCTGAAGGTTTCCGCGGTCGACAGCCAGTGGACGCTGTTCCGGGCAGATACACTGCCGGTGGCAGAGGGGGAACGTCTGGCGGTGCTCGGGAAGATACCGGACACACGCCTGAAAGGCGGGGAAAGCATCACGGTGATGAAAGTGGAGGAGGGGCAGCTGACGGTACAGCGGCCGGGGCAGAAAACCACGCAGACCCTGGCCGCGGGCGCGGGCGTGTTTGACGGTATTAAAGTCGGCCACGGCTGGGTGGAAAGTCCCGGCAGGTCGGTTAGCGAGACGGCAACGGTCTTTGCGTCGGTGACGCAGCTTGAGCTGGATAACGCCACCCTCAACCAGCTGGCACAGAGCGGAAGTCACCTCCGGCTGTACTCGGCGCAGGATGCGGCGCGCACGACGGAGAAGCTGTCGCGGCATACCGCGTTCAGCGTGGTCTCAGAGCAGCTGAAGTCCCGATCCGGCGAGACGGACCTGGATACGGCCATTGCGCAGCAGAAGGCCGGGCTGCATACCCCGGCAGAACAGGCCATTCACCTGGCCATCCCGCTGCTTGAGAGCCAGGACCTGACCTTCTCCCGGCCCCAGCTGCTGGCGACGGCAATGGAAACCGGGGGCGGGAAGGTTTCGATGGCGGACATCGACACGACCATCCAGGCACAAATCAGGTCGGGGCAGTTGCTGAATGTACCGGTGGCGCACGGCTACGGCAATGACCTGCTGATTTCCCGTCAGACCTGGGACGCCGAAAAAAGCATCCTGACCCACGTGCTGGAAGGTAAAGGCGCGGTGGCCCCCCTGATGGACCGCGTGCCGGCCAGTCTGATGACGGACCTGACCGCCGGACAGCGGGCGGCGACCCGGATGATTCTGGAGAGCACGGACCGGTTCACGGTGGTTCAGGGGTATGCCGGGGTGGGGAAAACCACCCAGTTCCGGGCAGTCATGAGTGCCATCAGTCTGCTGCCGGAAGAGACCCGCCCGCGCGTCATCGGTCTGGCGCCGACGCATCGCGCGGTCGGGGAAATGCAGAGTGCTGGCGTGGATGCGCGCACGACGGCGTCGTTCCTCCACGACACGCAGCTGCTGCAGCGCAATGGGCAGACACCCGATTTCAGCAACACCCTGTTCCTGCTCGACGAGAGCTCGATGGTGGGGCTGGCCGATATGGCAAAAGCCCACTCCCTCATCGCCGCCGGCGGTGGACGGGCGGTGCCCAGCGGGGATACCGACCAGCTGCCGCCCATCGCGTCGGGCCAGCCGTTCAGGCTGACGCAGCAGCGCAGCGCCGCCGACGTTGCCATCATGAAAGAGATTGTACGCCAGATGCCTGAGCTGCGACCGGCGGTCTACAGCCTGATTGAGCGGGATGTGCACCGCGCCCTGACCACCATCGAGCAGGTCACGCCGGAGCAGGTGCCGAGAAAAGAAGGCGCATGGGCGCCGGGCAGTTCTGTGGTGGAATTCACGCCAAAGCAGGAAAAGGCGATAGAAAAGGCGCTGAGCGAGGGGAAAACCCTGCCGGAAGGTCAGCCCGCGACACTCTACGAGGCGCTGGTGAAGGACTATACCGGACGGACCCCGGAGGCACAGTCGCAGACGCTGGTGATCACCCATCTGAATAAGGACCGGCGGGCGCTGAACAGTCTGATCCATGACGCACGGCGGGAGAACGGGGAAACCGGCAAAGAGGAAATCACCCTGCCGGTGCTGGTCACGAGTAACATCCGTGACGGTGAACTGCGCAAACTGTCGACCTGGACGGCTCACAAGGAGGCGGTGGCGCTGGTTGATAACGTATACCACCGTATCAGCAAAGTGGATAAGGATAATCAGCTGATCACCCTGACAGACAGTGAAGGAAAGGAGCGATTTATCTCACCCCGGGAGGCATCGGCAGAAGGCGTCACGCTCTATCGTCAGGAAAAGATCACCGTGTCTCAGGGGGACCGAATGCGCTTCAGCAAAAGTGACCCGGAGCGCGGCTATGTGGCCAACAGTATCTGGGAAGTGCAGTCTGTTTCGGGTGACAGTGTCACGCTGTCTGATGGCAAACTCACCCGTACGCTGACCCCGAAGGCGGAGCAGGCACAGCAGCATATCGACCTCGCCTACGCCATCACCGCCCACGGCGCCCAGGGGGCCAGCGAGCCGTATGCCATCGCGCTGGAAGGGGTGGCCGGTGGTCGGGAACAGATGGCCAGCTTTGAGTCTGCCTATGTGGCTTTATCCCGCATGAAACAGCATGTTCAGGTCTACACCGACAACCGTGAGGGCTGGATAAAGGCCATCAAGCATTCACCTGAGAAAGCGACGGCGCACGATATTCTTGAACCCCGTAACGACCGGGCGGTGAAAACCGCCGATCTGCTGTTCGGGCGGGCAAGGCCACTGGATGAAACCGCCGCGGGCCGGGCAGCCCTGCAGCAGTCCGGTCTGGCACAGGGAAGTTCACCGGGAAAATTCATTTCTCCGGGGAAAAAGTACCCTCAGCCGCATGTGGCGCTGCCGGCATTTGATAAAAACGGGAAAGCCGCCGGTATCTGGCTCAGCCCGCTGACCGATCGGGACGGACGGCTGGAGGCTATCGGCGGAGGGGGACGAATTATGGGCAATGAAGACGCCCGGTTCGTGGCGCTGCAGAACAGCCGCAACGGAGAAAGCCTGCTGGCCGGGAATATGGGGGAGGGCGTCAGAATGGCCCGCGACAATCCCGATACGGGGGTGGTGGTGCGGCTGGCCGGTGATGACCGCCCCTGGAACCCCGGGGCCATGACCGGTGGGCGGGTATGGGCTGAACCTGCGCCGGTGGCTCCGGTACCGCAGGCCGGGGCTGACATTATCCTCCCGCCAGAGGTACTGGCACAGCGGGCGGCTGAAGAACAGCAGCGCCGGGAAATGGAAAAACAGGCGGAACAGACTGCCCGGGAAGTGGCCGGGGAGGCGCGTAAAGCCGGCGAGCCGGCGGACCGGGTGAAAGAGGTTATCGGGGACGTCATTCGCGGACTGGAGCGTGACCGGCCGGGTACGGAGAAAACGACGCTACCGGATGATCCTCAGTTCCGGCGCCAGGAGGCGGCGATTCAGCAGGTGGCCTCAGAACGTCTGCAGCGTGAGCGTCTGCAGGCTGTGGAGCGTGACATGGTTCGTGACCTTAACCGCGAGAAAACACTCGGGGGCGACTGACGCGCCTGCGGCTTGTCTGCACCGGCAGCCTCCCCGATTAAAATCGGGCAGTCTGCCGGTGCGCTAAAAGGAAAAAAATATGAGAGCACAATACACATTTCCAGGCGCGACAGACAGCTGGCTTCAGCGCCTGCTGACCTGGACACCGGGACAAACGGATATGATTAAAACGGTCGCACTGGTACTGATGGTGACTGACCACACCGGCTTACTGCTGGCCGGAAACAATGAAGTGATGCGCCTGCTGGGACGTGGTTGTTTTCCGCTGTTCGGTCTGGCATGGGGAATGAATCTGGCCCGGCACGCGGAAATACGCCAGTCTCAACTGAACAGCCTGTGGGGCTGGGCGCTGGTCGCCCAGGTGTCGTTTATGCTTATTGGATACCCGTGGTATACCGGGAATATTCTGTTTGCCTTTGCCGTTACGGGCCAGGTCCTGCGGTGGGTCAGCCAGCCGTCCTGGTATTACACCCTCCCGGCGGCTGGACTGCTGGTCACCTGGATACCCCTGTCAACCGGCAGCTACGGCATGGCCGGAGTGGGCATGCTCACCGCCAGCTGGCTGCTTTGTCGCGCACAGCATGCACCGGAACGGCTGGGATACGGGGTGCTGTGGGCCCTCATGGTGTTGCTGATGAATATGCATGACGTGAGTGAATCAGTGGCCGGGCTGGCGATTGCGCTGCTGACGCTGATGGTGTGCTCATCTGCCGGAGAACGTGTGAAACGCTTCTGGCCGCGGCAGTTCTTCGTGATGTTCTATGCCGTGCACCTGGCGGTACTCGGTATTGTCGTCTCGATGTAAAAAAAAACCGGACACAGGTCCGGGGGCGGGCACATTGCCCGTAAACGTGACAAAGGGGACATCATCGTTGTGTCCACTGCATTGCGAGGTGAAACGATGATACCGTTAGCGTATCGTATACCTCAGACCTGTAGCTTTTATTGATATGGCCCCTTATGAGTGAAGAAAAACGCCCTGTACTGAGCCTGAAACGAAAACCGGCGGAGAACAGTACGACCTCCGCAGAGGCGACCCCTGCTCCTGGTGTGGTGCGCCGAAAGAAGGTCGTGGTGGTCTCGTCCCCGCCGGCCTGGAAGGCAAAAAAAGAGAAACTTGAGAAGGTTAAACAAGCGGCCGAAGCCGCCGCGCGCAACGCTGCGCCGGTGCCGGTTAAAGCGGTAAAGACGCCACCTCCGGTGCATTATCTTCGCCTGCTGCCGCCGGAACAGGCCATCATGACCCTGAAGGCATTCTGGCCACAGCTGTTCGACGGAAACTCACCCCGTCTGCTGGCAACGGGTATGCGCGAACAGCTGTTCGCCGACATTGTGAACCGCGACCTGCCGCTGTCGCATAAACAGGTCATTAAGTGCCTGAAGAGTCTGACCCGGTCTGCGGGCTATCTGTCCCGGATGAAGGTGGGGGCCTCCCGCTATGATCTGCAGGGGAATGCCGTCGCGACCGTCACTGCAGAGGAAGCGCAGTACGCCAGTGAGCGCATGATGAAGGAGCTGCTGCGGGCTGAACGAAAGATGAGTCAGACCCTTTAATTATATTTACCCATTCCTGATAATTATACCTGGGAATCCTCAGCTAATAGATGTAACGAAAATTAGCTGAGGGTATGCCTGAAATAGCAACAGGTATTCATTTTATATTTGCCGCATTACAGGCTGCGGCATCATAACTGTCCGTGCAGACAGATTCTGGATGACGATGACTGAAAAAATTATTGCTCTCGTAGATTATGAAAATATTGGTACACTTGAAAGTGTCCGTCTGTCCCGTTATGAACGCCTTATTTTATTTACCGGGCCTCAGCAGGAGTTTATACGTTTTCCAGCTGTAACGTATGCAGGTGATATATCGGTAAGCGTATTCCAGGTTGCGAATGTGTCAAAAAATAATGTGGACTTCCATCTGGTGTTTGAGCTGGGAAGACTTAGCGCGACTGCACCGGAAGAGATGATATTTCATATTATCTCGAATGATAAAGGCTATGATGGCGTCATTGCCGAGCTATGCAGGGCGGGGAGACGATGTTGCCGTATATCATCGCCTTGCTCTGCAGAGAAACCGAAGGCGGCACCTATGGTAATCAGTAACGATGAAGTGCTGCACCTGACCGATAAAGTCCAGTCATTAAGTAAAAAATCTGCAGGGAACCGCCCGGCGAATACTTCATCCCTGATGAATTATATTAAATCCCTGTCCGGTAATACAAAAGGCATGGCGCTTTATGGTCGCGTTAAAGAGGAATTAATCAGGCGTGGTGTGATTGCGGTGTATGAGAAAACAGTGGTCTGGCGATAATGAAATTAAGACGGCTGTGAATGTTATTTTTATCTAAAAAGGAATCAATATGTTCAGATATTTCATTCTGCGCCCTGAGCAGCAGTTATTCTGTTATTTATACGGCTGCGCGCTGGCACTGGTTCAGATGGTTTTATTTTCTCCTGTATCCCGGGCAAGCGGATTTTATCTGGTTGCGTTATCTGTCGCGCTGTTCTGGGCAGGCCTTGCCCTGTACACCCGGCACATCGACCGGATGAGAAAGCCAGAGGTCTCACCGCTGGTCAGTATTCGCGACGGTATTCAGGTGGTGGCCGAGGTGCCGCGCCATGAAAAGGCCCGGCTGGAATGGGAAATCCTCCGGGATGATGAGATGTTTCGCCAGCAAAGGTGTGAGCTTACAGGCCTGACCGGACGGGTTATCAGCCGGGGGCTGTTGTATACGCCGGCGGTGATGCTGGTCGGTATCGGTATTCTCGCCTGGGGTTCCCCACAGGATGCCATCCGGCTGATTAATGCTCTTCGTAATATGCCTGCTGCGGAACTGGTGCATCAGATTGGTTTTGTCCTGTGCCACTTCCTGCAGATTAGCGTCATATCAGTTCTGATTGCTGATGTTGTAGCCGGGAGAGGACTGCCGAATGTATTTCGCCGCGCGTTGCTCGACAGGCTGCCGGCAGAGTTCTGCCTTATCAGAAGAGGGACAGAAAGATGAGGAAGACGACAGGAAAACGCATCGGGAAAGAAAGGAACATCAGGGAATAAAATACATGGCAAAGATATTAATGATGGCGGGCAGTACCGTTGTTGTGCTGAGTTTGCTGGGATTTCTGGTGCTGCTTCTGAAAGGACGCGCAGTAACGAAGACTTCCCCGGTTCTGAGGTCACTGAAAGCCCTGGGTATTCGCCCCTCAGAGGCTGAGCAACGGTTGTGTCGCCAGCGGGTCTGGGTGGGTAATGACACACTGATGACGCCACGGGAACAACATTTTTTCCGGGCATTGCTGAGGCATACCAGCCGAACACGCTGGCTGTTGTGTCCTCAGGTCCGGGTGGCAGATATTGCCACACTCTCTCCCCATATCCGGCCACGATCCCGGACCTGGTGGCAACTCTTCCGGATGGCATCACAGTGGCACTGCGATGTGGTCATCGTTGACATCCATACCTTCGCTATCATCGGCGCAGTTGAACTGGATGATGCCTCACACCAGAAAAAACACCGTATCCGGCGCGATATTCTGCTGGAAGAGGTTCTGAGGCAGGCCGGCATTCCACTACTACGCGATCGGGATTCGGAGAGTCTGGTAAGAAAGGTCGGAGAGTTTCTGAAATACCGCGGAGCCGATGCAGCCGAAAAATCCATAACCGGTATGAATTCAACGACAGAGCATACTGAACGCAAGGAGAATGAAAAATGATTATCGCCGCCGAAGTGAAACGTGATGAACAGGGGTACTGGACACATCCTGCGCTGGTACGAAGTGGCTGTGAAACTTCCGCAGAATTAAGTTACTGGCTCAGAACCCATAAACTCCAGTGCTTTGTGATAACAATGCGCGATGAAGCGCCTGAAGCTTTCGCTGCCGGATTTACGGATGAAGCCCCGAATGCCCGTGGCTGGATACCGGAGCCACCGGATGATGATGGCTGGTTTCTGGGATCTGTCCACGATACCGGCGACGGACCCGTCTGCTACTGGTTTCGTCATACCACAAAATCCTGACGCCTCCGCATCGCGTCGTTGTCCAACCTCGGGAACGGGGAAAAGCCAGTTTC
>NZ_JAGRQY010000159.1:0-2112 GCF_018223905.1 Klebsiella sp. 28 | reverse complement strand
ATTCCCTACGTCTTCAAAGCCTCCTTTGATAAAGCCAACCGTTCCTCCATCCACTCCTATCGTGGGCCGGGTCTGGAAGAAGGGATGAAGATTTTCCAGGAGCTGAAGCAGACCTTTGGCGTGAAAATCATCACCGACGTTCATGAAGCCAGCCAGGCGCAGCCGGTAGCTGACGTGGTGGACGTGATCCAGCTTCCGGCTTTCCTCGCGCGCCAGACTGACCTGGTGGAAGCGATGGCGAAGACCGGGGCGGTGATCAACGTCAAGAAGCCGCAGTTTGTCAGCCCGGGTCAGATGGGCAACATCGTCGATAAGTTTATCGAAGGGGGTAACGACAAAGTAATCCTCTGCGACCGCGGCGCGAACTTCGGTTACGACAACCTGGTCGTGGATATGCTCGGCTTCGGCGTGATGAAGAAAGCCTCCAACAACTCGCCGGTCATTTTCGACGTCACCCACGCGCTGCAGTGCCGCGACCCGTTTGGCGCAGCCTCCGGCGGTCGTCGTGCGCAGGTGAGCGAGCTGGCCCGCGCCGGTATGGCGGTAGGTATCGCCGGTCTGTTTATTGAAGCGCATCCGGATCCGGACCACGCGAAATGCGACGGCCCGTCCGCGCTGCCGCTGGATAAACTGGAGCCGTTCCTCAAACAGATGAAAGCGATTGACGATCTGGTGAAAAGCTTCGACGAGCTGGATACCAGCAAGTAAGCCTGACTGCATCAGTAAAAAAGCCTGCCGGCGTCAAAACCGGCAGGCTTTTTTTCGCCCGGACTCCGCCGGGTGGGAAAGCGGGGTCAGGCGAAAATGGTCATCAGATAGGCGGCGAACAGCGCCATGTGGGCCGCGCCGTTCAGCACATTGGTGCGTCCGGTGGAGAAGGAGATATGGCACAGCACCAGCGAGGCGACCATCACCACCATCTCCGGGGCGCCAAGGCCAAAGCGCAGCTCATTGCCGGTCAGGAAGGCGATGAGGGTGACCACCGGGACCGTCAGCGATATGGTGGCCAGCACGGAGCCGAAAAACAGATTCATCGCCCGCTGAACCTGATTGTTGAGCACCGCTTTCAGGGCGCCAAGGCCTTCCGGCGACAGGATCAGCAGAGCCACCAGGAAGCCTGTAAAGGCCACCGGGGCATTCATGCTGGTCAACAGCGTTTCCAGCGGGTTAGCGTTCATTTTGGTAACCGCGATCACTGCCACCAGGTGCACCAGCAGCCAGGCGGTATGCCACCCGCTGCTGTGGGCGGACGGTTTACCGTGGTGCGGGTCGTCATCGTCGCTGTCGTCTTCATGCTCATAAACAAACAGGCTCTGATGGGTTTTGGTCTGAATAAGCAGGAAAACGCCGTACATGGCCGCCGAAATTACCGCCACCAGCAGCGATTGCCCGGTGCTGAAGTTCGCGCCCGGCAGCGCCATCGGAAAGACCAGCACGATAATCGCTAGCGGAAACAGGGCGATAAGATACTGCTTAATGCCGAACAGATTCATATATTGGGTGGCGAATTTACGCCCGCCCAGCAGCAGAGAGAAACCGACCAGACCGCCGGTGACGATCATAATAATGGAGTAGAGGGTATCCCGCATCAAGGTCGGCGCGGCGTCGCCGGTGGCCATTAAGGCAGAGATCAAACTGACCTCAAGGATAACCACCGACAGGCTTAAAATCAGGGAGCCATAGGGTTCGCCCAGGCGGTGGGCGAGGACGTCGGCGTGGCGGACCACGCTGAAGGCGCTGCTCAAAATGCCGACCAGCGCGAGGATATTGATCGCGATAACCACTGGCAGTGACTGGCTGCTGCCCCAGAAAAACAGCACCGCCAGCGCCAGCACCGGAAAGACGAGGGAAGACTCCTTATGGCGGGTTTTTACCGCCTCATGTGCATGGGTCATGAACCATCTCCATTTATGCAGGTGTTATAATTATAAAAACGTAGGGCGGTAAAGTAACAGATATTGCTAAATTACCGCTGGTTTTTTACTTAAATTTACGGGTATCGAGGAATATCTTGATTAGTTTATTATAATTTATGTTTACTTATATTTAGTTCTTATTATTCAGATAATTACTAAAATAATTTTTCTACTCATTTTGACCTTGATAGCCAGC
>NZ_JAGRQY010000158.1:0-16318 GCF_018223905.1 Klebsiella sp. 28 | reverse complement strand
CCCCTGGACAGCAAGACGGGTTGTGCTTGTCTCAGCCCCGGCGAATGGACTCAAACGGGTGATACGGGTACCAGGGGAAAGGAGCAGGCACCCGCCGCAACGACGGAACGCGCGGGCGCGAAACGGCGTTGCCCCGCAGAGTGCCGGCAGTCCTTCGCCGGCACGGTGAAAGCGGCGCGACCGGGACGGTCGCAGCAAGCGCTGCCGTTGACCCTGACCTCAGACATCAGACACTAGCCGCCAGGCCCGAAACCGCGTAGCGGGTTCGGCGGAGCTTACCGCGTCTTTTCGCGGTTAGCGGAGTGTGGCTCGACGACTGAACCGCGCCAGCGGGTCAGGAGCCGAAGGTGGCCCCGGAGCAGATTGTGTGAAAGGAAAGTGAGGCAAAGCCAGAGGAAGAGCAGCAGCAAGATGAAGGGTACCGGTCAGGTCAGGACTGAGATTCGCCCTGCTCTTTTCTGTACTGAACAACGCAGTACCAGGCCGAAGCCAGGAAAGCAAAAACGGTGATCAACCCGCGTAATTCGTCACCCGGCTCTTTCCCCTTCAGCATCAGCGTTATGATGATGCCGGCAACGATAATCCACGCCATGCCACTCCAGAGGCGCAGCTTATCCGCCACGACATTAATCAGAACAAAAGCAACGGCCAGGATAGCCCCCCACAGAGCCGGAACAGGCTGAAACGGAATAAAAAACAGGTTAATACCGGTTAAAAGCGTCACGGCTGCAAACATCAGAGACATACGCACAGATTACCCTCCCTGGACACACTGAGTAAGAAAATCAATTCTGCTGATCCTCGCCCGGTTTATTATATTCGGGCGCATTTGCGCGCGGCAGCTGCAGACTGTTCAGCCGATGTACGCGGAGCCGTTCATGGAAATATTCGCGCAGGTGTTCAGGCTGTTCCCGTTCAACAAGTTCCGGCACGACGGGCTTGTTCATGCGCTCCTGCCAGGCAACAGCAGCAGCCACCTTATCGACGGCAACTTTATCCTGCTCCTCCTTTGAAAAAGAGGCGATATTCCACTTTGACATATGCTTCACCGGTCTGCTTTACAGGAAGATATCCCTGATAATACGCGAATTCCGGGGCAACAGCGACTGACAACGGAGAGGAGAGTGCGCGGCGCCGGAGGCGCGGCGACGTCTCTCTCCGGCAGGCGCAGCCTGCCCGGGTTTTCGCGCGGCCGGAAGCGGCAGAGGTTCCCCCCTGCCCTGTGATTTATCGTGCCTTTCCCCCCTGAAGAATGAAATGGCCGCCAATATAGACGGCACACTGACAGGTCATGTATTCACAGATTTCATCCATCACCTGCGCAGTGGTCAGTTCCCGCTGACCGGCATCGCGGCGGCAGGCATTAATCAGGGCTTTGTACTGTCGCAGGATATCGCGGCTTTGTGGTGCAAGTTTCATGTGCTTTCTCCTTAACCGGCGGGCTTCCCCGCCGGATAGTCATCAGTTGCTGAATACATAGCCTTCATGGAAGACATAGCCGCTGCTGAACAGATCCCGCGCGTAAGCCTCATAATCGAAATAGACGCGCAGGGATTCAGGCACCTCGTTTAACAGGCCGTGATCCTCCACAAAGCCATAAGCAAAATCCTCCTCGCTTTCAGCCTCGCCACAATACGCCTCATCAAAGGCGTCATAGTCGCACTCGCCGGTATAGTCCGCCCAGGCCACAAACGCGGCGGCGCGTCCTTCGTCCTGCGCCTGCCGGAATGCCTCGATAAACGCCCACTTAACAGAGGATTCAGAGGCAAACTGAGACGGGATCCCTTCCCAGTCCTGAAACATAAACTCGGGGTCATCCTCGGCGGCATGCAACGCCCGGCAGGCGTCATAAAATTCGTCTTCGTCGTCGAAGTCGGTTAAATCAAACCATTTGCCAAAAATACTGCCGCCGTTGTACTGGTGATATGTGCCCACGTAGACGGCCGGAACGGTTACTGATGAAGTCATTTTTGTCTCCCTGCGGGGCGGTGTAACCGCCCCGGTCGTTAATCAGTCCAGCGCGGCGTAAATAGCACTGCATTCGGGGTGAAAGGTGATGTGATTCCAGAGCTGGGCATCACGCAGCATATAAAGGCGAGTCAGCGCCGGGTTACTGCTGTCATGATGGGCCGCCAGACGGCGATTAATCGCCAGGCTGGTCAGAATAATGCCCGCCGCGTCGGCGCTGACAGTGCGATCAAACCAGTTTTCGCTACTGACCAGATGTACCCGGCCACAATCCGGCATCATGTAGCCGCCCCCCTCCGGCAGGCGAATAAAATGCCAGAAGCCGCCCTCATAGCCGGGCATCCATTTTTTGGCCAGAGCGTACACCTGTAATTCCGCGAGCATGAAATCCGTGCCGAACAGGTACGGCATAAAAGACAGGCGGTCGGACTCCTCAACATTCAGGACCGGGCATGTATTCACATACTGCATGGATAAACCTCCGTAATCACATAGACTGCGGCACCGGGTTGTGCCGTGCCGACACGACAGCCCGGCGAAAAGCGGAAGATGCAGGGGCGACACCGGAGGCCGCAGCGCAGATATAGCGCGAAGCTGGTCTGGACGGTTTTCGAGCGAAACCTGAGCGAGAAAACGACGGGAAGAACGGCGAGCATCATAAAAAAACTGCGACCGGGCGAGGATGGCGGCGTCAGCGCACCCTTGCATCTGCAGCGGCCGGGCTAAAGTGAAGGCACGGCACAACCCGTCGCGATGCAGGAGGTTGAATACAGGGTTTCTCCCCCCGTTTTTCGACCACAGGGAGAAAAGCGGAAGCAGATGTCGCGACGCGACAGACGCAGGAATAAGGCCACAGACCGGAGGGATGGGGCCGGGTGAAGCGGAGCCGGCGGCAACGGCAAGCCGGCGACTTCCTTATCCGGAGATGGGTGCGCCAGCGAACTCCAGCCTCTGCGGCTGCCGGGCTACAGTGAAGGCACGGCACAGCCAGCACACGGCACGGCGATAACAGAGGGTTGTGTTCACCCAAAAGGCCCGGAAACCGGGCCGGGTGGACGCGGAGCCGGCACGGCGACATCCTTATCGCACCACACCTCCTGTGCCGGCAGGCTGACAAGGGAGGGTCCCCCTCCCCTGACGCTCCGGGCTGTCACTCCTGAGTTCTGCTGGCGCGGGCCTCTCTCACCATTTCCCTTAAAACCCGGCGATCAAACCAGCGCCGGACCGGAGTGTCCGTAAAACGCAGCTGATCAGCGATAACCCCTGCGCTCCTGATAGTTTCCTCCCGCTCGTTAACCAGGGTGAGCAGGACCGGGCAGAATCGCGCATCGCGAATAAGAATGGCATCGAGGACCTGATCCAGCCTGTCGGTTTCGTCTTCGTCCAGGCAGTTATCATGATCATACTCCACGGCCAGCAAGCGCCAGTCACCGATCCGCCTGTCCATCAGACGGGGAGTGACGGACGGCGTCAGCGCGGCGGCGATGCGCTTCGTATCCCGGTGGACGATTTCCGATATCTGCGTGAGGGAGGCTTTCAGGAAGGCCAGCAGATCGTCACATTCCGCCGCTGTCAGCCACTCCTGAGCGTAAGGCAGGCGGATAACCTGACAGTCAGCCAGCCGCTCCGGATGCGGATATGCCTGCACCGGAAAGAGATGCAGACGAGCCGGGGTTCCCGCCAGCCGCCGGGCGCTGGCGAGCAACAACGCTGCCCGGCCATACGTCAGCGGCTGACAAAGCTGTTCCGTAAGCGTGAGGATTTCCACGCCACTGAGAGAGCCGCAGGCGGCAAGCCAGCCGGGTACGGTTTCGGGGGCGACGGGCGCCATATCAACAGTGTCGGGCCAGCCAGCCTGGCGCAGCATCCGGTCGCCGTGACGCAGAATAAGCGTGTTAAGGGTTTCTTTTTTCATCATTATCGTCTCTGTCCGGGTTATATCACCCCGCCGCGTGGCGGGGCGATCTGCTGTCAGCTTTTCAGTAATGCCCGCACTTTTGCTGTATCCGCCAGGCGGCGCATTACGCTTTCCGGCACCGGGAGATTGCGATCCCGTGCGGTCCATTCCCTGTCCCACAATGCCTGTTCGGCGGTAATCAGCAGGGTTTCAAGCAGGTCAACCGGCACAGTCACCCTCTGCCCGTTCTCTTTCACCTGTCTATCAGTGCCATCACCAGGCCGGCTGACACGCCCGACTCAAGCCGTTGTTCTTCCGGTATAGTGTCCATGCGTTCCAGTACTGCCCTTACGTCATGTTCTGAAAAGGAATATTCCATCCCGTCAGCCAGTGCTTCAATATCCGCCGGGGTCCAGATAATCAGGTTCAGCGGGGTTTCTGCGGGATATTGCTCATTCAGCATCCTGCAAAGATCTTCACGGGTTCCGTACATGTTCTCTCCTCAGTCCAGAAAGCTTTCATCGAGCATCAGTGCAATATTGAACGCCTCATCCATCAGGACGCTGAGACGTCGCAGACTGATACCGGCAAGCCGTTCCGCCAGTCCGTCGTACCGGTAGTGGTACGTGTCTTCCAGCACTTTCAGGGTGGTTTTCAGGTCGCAAAGATTGTTCGCCAGCCCGGCCATATCGCGGCGCAGGGCTTCGTGTCCGTCGTAATTCATTACGCGGCCTCCGGGAGCCATTCATCGTTCGCCGCCGGGGTATTTACGGCCCGGTGCATGGCGGCCAGTCGTTCGGTTCCGGCCCGGTGGTACTGCGCCAGCATTTCGATGCCGATATAGCGGCGTCCGGCACGGTATGCAGCGACGCAGGTCGAACCGCTTCCGGCAAACGGGTCGAGAACAATCGCGCCCGGGGCGCTGAATGACTCAATCAGCGGCTGTAGCGCCTCCACCGGTTTCTGCGTCGGATGCAGGGTATTACCGGTATACGGGAAGGGCAGCACATCCGGCAGCGGTTTAAGGGGCGGCACGGGGCGGCCTTTGGCAAGGACATAAGCCCCTTCATGGCAGTAGTCCACAAATCCGCGTCGGGCCCTGGCGTTACGACGGTTGGAGGCATAGTTTTTGGTGAACACAAGCTGGCCCACGGCATAGAATCCTGCCGCCTTCCACGCGGCCATAAAGCGGTCCACACGGTTCCAGCTGTAGAAGCTCACCATCAGTGCGTCTTTTTTAAGGACGCGGTACATCTCCAGCGTGGCCGGTTGCAGCCATTCGTCCGTCACATCCCCGGCAATCTGTCTGCCCTGACGGTCCTTAAAACCGACGAGGTAAGGCGGATCGGTCACAATAAGGTCCACGGCACGGTCGGGGAATCCGCGCATCACATCAATACAGTTCCCGAGAATGAATCTGGACATGGCAGCACTCCTGTAGTCTGAGGGGGCAGGAGGCATCACCGCGATACCGTTCCCTGCCGCACGCTGCCTGTTCATCGCGTCCGGTCACGGGTCAGGCCGACCGTGGAATACCGCAGCCGTCCGTCTTTTGGACGGCAAGGATATGCCGCGAAAGCGGCTTGAAGGGCGTTCCTTAAAAGGGCGAGGGACTGGCGCACACTCTCAACGACGCCGGGCCGGAGCGGAAAAACCGCCCGTCCCGTACCAGACCGGACGCGAGACACTGGCAGCGGGCGGCAGGCTGGCGTTAACTCCAGGCGAACGGGGAATTACCGGCATACCTGTCCACAAATCCGGGGCTTAAAATTGTGGATAACCTGAAGGCAAACGACGGAGAAGCGCGGGAGAACAGACGCCACCACGTCTGTTCTTTTTTTGAACAACCGGAAAGTTTGTATCAGCGGTTCAGGGATTTATCCCCGGCCAGGGACAGGCCAATATAGACGCCAGCCCCCCAGATGACCTGCGACAGAATGAAAACCCACTGCGGAACGTCGAAAACCAGAAGCGGAAGCAGACATACCGTCACAATGCCAATCAGCCGGCTGCCAAATTTTCTTCGCACCGGTTCACTGCTGTCGACGGGAATGCGGGCGAGACGGAGAACATTTCTGAATCCTGGTGACATGAGAACCTCCCTGGGATGCCAGTCATTTGAAATCGGTATAGTAGTGGATGTGATTCGTACTGTTAGTCACCGAATGCACGCCGCATATTTTTCTTTATTTCCCGGGTATCCGCCCCGGACACCGGCGCGGCAGATGCTGCCGGCGTATCCGGTACTGCAGCTGCAGCCCTGTTCACGTCAGCGGTGCCGGCCATCTGCTGAACCAGAGCCTGCAGCTCACTGACCGAGGTGGGCGGTACCGGCATACTGGCCAGCAGGCGCGGCAGTTCAGGCGCCGTCGTGTGGAGGGCAAGACCGGTGATAATCAGGTTTCTCAGCAGATCCCCACGCAGACGGGATGACGCTTCCGTCAGCACACTTTCCACCCGTTCCCCACTCCGGCCATTCTGAAGCGTCAGGGTGTAACGCCGGCGCTGGTATTCTGTCTCCGGTGACACGGGCAGAGCTGCCTCACCATTTTCGGGCTCATCCGGAAGGCCGGTGAGTGAGGACCAGGTTCCGGAGACCAGGGCCATCACGGCGCAAAGGCGGACAGCGCTCAGTTGCCCGGCAAAGAACACCGGGATCAGCGCCGGTAAACGGGCATCCACCTGGTATACCACCGCCCCGGCGGTGGCGGCGGTACGGATGAACTCACCGCGCAGGGGCTGTGAGATGGTGCTGATGGTTGCCATTGCCGCGATGTCGGTGCGATCGTCGCTGTGCAGATAGAAAGAATACTGGCCGTCCGGCACGTTTAGTCCTCTTTATTGTAAAGGGCAATCTCCCTGGCCAGCGCCATCTGCGGATCGCCTATAACCTCGATACGGTCAGGAGCCAGAGGCCAGGCCTGACGGATAGCTTCTTCTATGAGGGAAGCCCCTCCCCCGACCAGGAATACCCGGTTAACGTTCCTGAAGGCCGTCAGCTCACTGGTGACACGCGCCCCCAGGGAAGTGATCGCCTCTGTTATTTTGTTCCGAACCTCGTCGATTTTACCGGCATCGTTGATCACACGCTGCAGATACTGACGATCATTGCGGTTGCGGATGACAGTGTCAGCGATGAGGGCGCTGGTTTCGCTGTCTGCCGCCCGCAGCGCGCCTGCAGCTGCGCGGGTGACCTGTGACACGCCGACAGACGGATTACCGTGCACCGCACTGATATCATCAAACTGGCCGACAATCACACCGGCATCGAGCGTGGTGCCACCGAGATCGATAATCAGGGTGGTCTCAGCGGGGCCGGGCTTCAGCTCCGCGAGACGGGAGAACGCCGCCGGTAGTGATTCCGGCATCACCTTCACGTCCGTTACGGTAAATGCCCTGCCCTTATTCAGAACCAGCTCACGCATCAGGTTTTCCCGTTTGCGTCGTATGTTCTCCTCGTTCCGCTGGCAGTCCCCGTCGTAATACTCACTCAGGGGCAGCGTCACGGTCAGGCTCACCGGCTGCGGCTCCAGTCCGCTGTTCAGCAGCGCATGATGCACGGCCAGCAGGTTGAGATCACCGTACTGATATTCCACGTTTGTTGTCGGGATGGCATCCCGGCTGACGCTGTCCCAGGTGTATTTCAGCGTACCCACCTGATAGTTGAACGTTGCAGCACTGAATTCCGCCACTTTCCAGCCATGCCGGAAGGAGTTAGCAGAAACCCGGGTCTGCAGCTCGTTTCCTTCAAACCATGCCAGCTTAACATTAGTTGAACCATCATCGCAGTAAATATTCATCATTATGCTCCGTCAATTACACTCAATTTGATACATATTATAAGAGCAAAATGAAAAAATAAAAGCCTTATTTCTCATTATGAGTAAAACTGATGAATCAAAATGATATTAATGAACATTTTGAGTAATTTATGTTACTCATACTGTTCATGTCGCAGGCGATCTGGATTATCCTCACGCTGTTAAATATGTCGCGGTAGGGATACCCGTTACCGGATACCCCCCGCACAGATCCCGGCGTGCGCGATTTACGCACCGGGCTCCTGCCTCGGGTGTCTGGCGGTGAACCGCTCCACAGGCCATGGATGAAGAACCCGAACCCCTGGTAGCCATGCGGCTGCCAGTTTGTTTGCTTTCGTCCAGGTCGTATCATCCTTCTGGCTCCTGCGCCTGAGCGCCCGGCGCCAGAGGTTTGTTACGTGTGTCCTGAACTTCTGCATGGTGGGGAAGTTGCCCGGTACCGAGTGATAGTTCAGGTATCCCTGAACCACTCTCCTGAGCCATTTTCCCTGTTCGGGGATTGAGTAATGCCAGCGCCTTCGCAGACCGTCTTTGATGGCTTTCAGAGTTGCCGTCATCCGATCCCGGCGGGTCTTTCGTATCAGCATGAACCTGCCGTTGCGATCTTTCCCGCTGATGTGCGTGAACCCGAGGAAGTTGAACGTTTCTGGTTTGCCTTTTCCCCTGATGGCACGGTTTTCGGCAGCGAAGCGGCCGAACTCCATCAGACGGGTTTTCTCCGGGTGAACCGTGAGTCCGAACTCCCTCAGTCTGCGCTGCATGGCTATACGGAAGCGCCGGGCATCGTATCGTTTGTCGAACCCGATGACGATGTCATCGGCGTATCTGACCATTACCACATTGCCTGTGGCATAGCGACGTCGCCACTGATGCGCCCACAGATCGAAGACGTAGTGGAGGTATATGTTTGCCAGCAGCGGTGAGATGACCGCACCCTGTGGGGTGCCTTCCTCCGATGCCCGCCATTCTCCTTCCTCTGAGGTCCCGGCTGTGAGCCACTTACGTATGAGCCTGATTACCCTCCGGTCGCCGATCCGATGCTCTGTGAACCTGATCAGCCATTCGTGGCTCACCCTGTCGAAGAACTGACTGATGTCGGCATCCAGTACCCAGTTTACGTTAGTGCGTACCAGCCCTGTGGCCAGTGCGTCCAGTGCATCGTGCTGGCTTCGCCCGGGTCTGAACCCGTATGAGAACCCCATAAAGTCGTTTTCATAGACTGCGTTCAGGATTTTCACCAGCGCATACTGGACGATCTTGTCCTCCAGCGAGGCGATGCCGAGCGGGCGTTGTTTTCCATCCGCTTTTGGGATGTAGTGACGCCTGCCGGGCTGCGCCCTGTAGCTGCCCTGATGTAGCCTCCGGTGCAGATCTGTTATGTTGTTCTTCATGTTTCCGGCGTAGTCCATCCACCTGATGCCATCCACTCCGGCGGCCGCTTTCCTGCTCAGGGAGAGGAATGCGGCTTCCAGTGCTTCGACTGTCAGCAGGTGGAACAATGCTGTAAACCGTTCTTTCTTCCGCTGCTTCGCAGCTTCCCGCACGCGTGACAGCCTCTGTGACATGCTTTCCCGGCTCTGTGTCCGGCGCATGTGTGGCTGTTCCGCGTTCCCCTTGGCCCCGCTCCTTCGCTCCACTGACTCCGCTCCTTTCGGGTTGTTCGCCTGCTTCGCCGCTACTATGAGCGAGTCCGACTTCTCCTCTCCGTACATCACCGGCTATGACTCCTCGTCTTCCCGGTGCGGGCCATCTCCGACACTGGCAGATGGTCAGAGGGGAGATCTCCCGGTTCCCGCGTAGAGATCGTATTGACATGCCAGGGTCTCAGACCCCGCCGGGTCCATGTGGCACTCGCAGTATCGCACCCTATGATGTTGCCTTCCGTTAACAGTACAACGTCGGCACCCGGTAATTTAATATACATTTCGTGGCTCAATGGCTGGCCTGTCAACACCCCTGTCAACGCTTCGCCCCATACCTCGCGGTATGCAACGCATGACTCGGGGACCTTGTGGATTGCTGGTCCTTCAATGGTCGGGGACTTTCACCCCTTGATCTCTACCGGTCTCCCGGCGCACACTGTATGCATAACCAGTATATTTAGACATCAGGAGGAAAGATGAAACTGCAGCTTTTCAGCACCGGGAAAGAACTCCCGCCACAGGCCCATCCGTTGTTTGCAGACCTGGCCAGCTGCGGTTTTCCCAGCCCTGCAGCTGACTACGTCGAGTCTGACCTGGATCTCCATGATTACTGCATACGGCATCCGAGCGCGACTTACTACCTTCGCGCCAGCGGTGACAGTATGTCCGACGGCAGCCTTTACAATGGCGATCTGCTGGTTGTGGACTGTGCCGAGAAGCCCCGGCATGGCGATATTGTTGTGGCCAGCGTGCAGGGGGAGTTTACGGTCAAACGGTTGCTGCTGACGCCACGACTGACGCTGCAGCCCATGAACGCCGCCTGGTCGCCGATTTATCCCGACCCGGACGATCTGGATATCTTTGGCGTCGTCACGCACATCATCCACCGCCCGAGGGAGATGTACTGATGTTTGCCCTGGCCGATGTGAACAGCTTTTATGCCAGCTGCGAACGTGTTTTCCGCCCGGATTTGAAAGGAAAGCCGGTTGTGGTGCTCAGCAATAACGATGGCTGCGTAATCGCGAGAAGTGCCGAGGCAAAGCCCTGGATCAAAATGGGTACGCCGTGGTTTCAGATGAAAAACGAAAGATACCCGGAAAAAATATACGCGTTCTCCAGCAACTATGAACTTTATGCATCCATGTCGGCGCGCGTGATGAGCTGCCTGGAGGAACTGGCTCCGGGGGTGGAACAGTATTCGATTGACGAGATGTTCCTCGATCTGACCGGTGTGGAGCACTGCATGGACCTGGAGGACTTCGGCCGGCAGCTGCGACAGCACGTGTATGACTGTACCCGTCTGACCATCGGTGTGGGCGCCGGACCAACGAAAACCCTCGCAAAATCAGCCCAGTGGGCCTCAAAGGAGTGGAAACAGTTTCGTGGTGTGCTCGCACTCACCCGGGGGAATCCACAGCGAACGCGGAAACTGCTTTCACTGCAGCCGGTCGAAGAGATCTGGGGCGTGGGAAACCGTATTGCACGCAAGCTCAATGTTCTGGGCATCAAAACCGCGCTCGATCTGGCCCTGACGAACCCGGCCTTTATCCGCAAAAATTTCTCCGTAGTCCTTGAGCGAACGGTACGCGAACTGAACGGGGAAAGCTGCATGTCGCTTGAGGAAGCCCCGCCAACAAAGCAGCAGATCGTCTGCAGCCGCAGTTTTGGAGAGAAAATCACGGAGTACGATTCGCTCCGCCAGGCTGTCTGTCAGTACGCAGAGCGGGCCTCAGAAAAGCTGCGTAAAGAGCGCCAGTATTGCCGGCATATTTCCGTATTCATCAAAACGTCTCCGTTCGCCGTTAAAGAGCCTTACTATGGCAACGTGGCCACGGAGAAACTGCTTACCCCCACTCAGGACACCCGGGACATCATTGCGGCCGCCACAACGGCTCTGGAGCGTATCTGGAAGGACGGGCACCGGTATGCCAAAGCCGGTGTGATGCTGAATGACTTCACCGGCTCCGGTGTTTCGCAGCTGCAGCTGTTCGACGAACGTCCTCCACGTCCTCACAGCGCTGAGCTGATGAAGGTTCTCGATGGCATTAATCATTCCGGGCTGGGACAGCTCTGGTTTGCCGGACGAGGGATAGCGCCATCATGGCAAATGAAACGCGACATGCTCTCCCCTGCGTACACCCCCCGCTGGAAAGATATCCCCATAGCGAGGATCAGTTAAATTTCGCTTTTCAGAGAGAGCCAGTAGTGCTCGCCGCAGCCGAACGACAGGGCGAAGCCCGCGAGTGAGCGAGGAAGCACCAGGGAACTGCACGGATAAATTCTGCTTACGCTCGAAGTTAAATGGACAACTTATCCAGTTATCCACCGGGCAGATCCAAATATCTGATCCAGCAAAGATCCATATAATGATCCAAACAGATCCCGGTACGTTGAAAACCGCGCCATGCATAGGCTAACAGCCATTTCATGTGTTTATAAGTCGGATATTTGTGTTTGTAAATCGGTATTCTGTGTTTACAAAGCGGATATATGTGTTTATAAAACGGATTGCGCGTGTTTATAAATGGGATTACGCATGCTGTGTCTGTGGATGATCCTTTAACTGTGGATAAGTCCTTATGTATAAGAAAAGTGTAGATCTATCACTTGAATCGGTTCTCGTAGAAATCGATGAAAATAAGAAGCTCATGCCTTCCAGAAACGCTACTGTCCAGCCTGTAGCTTTGATGCGCTTAGGTCTGTTTCTACCTTCCTTAAAACGAAAAGGAAAGGACACAGAAAATATCAGTATTGATGCGAGTAGCGAACTTCAAAGCTTAGAGTTGGCAAGAGCCGAAGGTTATACAGACATCCGTATTACCGGCCCACGACTTTCGATGGAGACTGACTTCAAGGTGTGGGTTGGCATCATTCTCGCGTTTTCGAAATATGGCTTAAACAGCAGCACCATTGAACTTCCATTCAGCGAGTTTGCTACATTCTGCGGGTTTAGCTCAAAGGACAAAGATAAAGGACTCAGAACGCGCTTGGCCGACTCTCTTATTCGTCTTCGCAGCACAACTATCAAGCTTGCCTCAGAAAAGGATCGGAATGGTGTTGTATCTGGTCTGTTAAGTCGTGGTAAGTGGGACGAAAAAGACGACATCATGGAACTTACCGCCGATGAGTCTCTTTGGGAGCTTTATCAATTCGACCGTCAGGTGCTTCTGCAGATGTTTATAATCCGGCAACTTGCGAACAAAGGGACAGCACAGGCCCTATACACTTTCATTGAGAGCCTTCCTGAGCGACCAATACCACTATCGTTCGCGCGTATTAAACGTCGCCTAATGCTTACCTCACCCAATAACCAGCAGAATCGAGTGATTAACAAGGCTATAGACGAGCTTAAAGCGGTCGGTTATTTAGATGGCGATGTCGTTAAAAAGGATGGTGAATGGCACTTAATCATAACCCGTCGCACGCCTAGGCCAGACATTAAGGCTATGTCTGAAGCCTTAAAAGATGGAGAGTAAAAGCGCCTGACTGTGTTTGTAAAGCGGATATGTGCCGCAGTGACTGCGAGTGTTTGCTGTTTTCCCGGTAACACAGCATCAGCATCCGTTTTATAAACACATCTATTCCCTCTCATATTGTTTCCGCTTTGTAAACACACCTGTTTGCTCACTTCCGAGCCGATTTATAAACACATGTATCAGCGTTCAGCCTTTGAGTCACTCGCTGAACGTGCAACAAAAACACCAATATCAATAATTTCTTGCACGTCACGGTATTTGTTGTACACTCCGAGCTGTACAATCAATGTCCTCTACATTGAAAACATCATGGAGAACAGAATGAAACGAGATTACGGTGGAGTAGGCTCGATAGCGCGACGAGCTGGCATATTGCTTGAGTCAATGAGCCGGGACATTGAAGATCAACGCAAAGAGTTTAACCTTACAGAATACTTCCAGACATTTACCCGGAACGCAGTAGCCAAATTACCCAAGCTAAGCCGTCGCATCGTGGAGCAGGCCATTAAAGAAATGGAAGATGCAGGCTACGATTTCAACAAGAAACGCGTCGGAAATGTTGAGCAATATGCTCTTACAGTACAGAATGTTATTGATATTTACGCCCACCGCAAGATCCCGAAGTATCGTGAAATCCATCAATCGCCTTACGTTATTTTCGTCGTTAACTTGAAAGGTGGCGTATCCAAAACCGTATCAACTGTAACGCTGGCGCACGCGTTGCGAGTGCATCAGGATTTATTGCGTCACGATCTGCGTATTCTGGTTATTGACCTTGATCCGCAGGCATCCAGCACCATGTTCCTCGATCACACGCACAGTATTGGTTCCATTCTTGAAACCGCCGCACAAGCGATGCTAAACGATGTCGATGCTGAAACCCTGCGTAACGAAGTGATACGGCCAACCATCATTCCAGGTGTAGATGTTATTCCTGCTTCTATTGATGATGGTTTTGTAGCCAGCGCATGGAAGGAGCTGGTTAGCGAGCACCTGCCGGGCGTAAACCAGTACGAAGTGCTTCGCAAAATAATTATCGATCGTGTGGCTGATGACTACGATTTCATCCTGATTGATACAGGTCCGCACCTCGATCCATTTTTACTAAACGGTTTGGCGGCAAGTGACCTTATTCTCACCCCTACTCCGCCGGCGCAAGTCGATTTCCATTCCACGTTGAAATACCTTACCCGCTTGCCTGAAATGCTGGAAACGCTGGAAGAAGAAGGCATTGAACCGCGTCTGGCTGCCAGTATTGGTTTTATGTCGAAAATGACTGGCAAGCCCGATCATCTGGTTTCACATAGCCTTGCTCGTGAAGTCTACACAAGCAGCATACTGGACTCTTCCCTGCCCCGCCTGGATGGCTTTGAACGTTGCGGAGAAACGTTTGATACGATTATTAGTGCCAACCCAGCATCTTATCCCGGTAGCAACGACGCGTTAAAAAAAGCGCGTACAGAAGCAGAGCATTTTACGAAGGCTGTGTTTGACCGTATTGAATTCCTGAGGAGCCAATCAGCGTGAAGAAAAAAATAGTAGCTCGCGGGCGAAACATTTTAGGTAGTGATAGCTCAGATTTTATCCGTAGCCTCGAAACCAAAGAAGCAGAGAAGGTATTCACCCTTAAGTCCGGTAATCAGGCCAAGTTCACCCTCTCAACCATTTTGAATGGTGATATTGAAGAGAAGACATTTGTGGATCCAGCTGTTAACGGTCGCGACCAAAGGTATGTAACCCCTGAGTCAGTGAGCGACATAACGCGAACTATCAACCTGCAGCAATTTTTCCCAGCAATCGGCCGAGTTATTAACGGTTGTATTGAAGTGTTAGATGGTTCCCGGCGCCGGGCGGCATGTATCTTCAGTGGCGCGAAATTCGAAATTCTGGTTACAGAAGATGAGATAAGTCTTGAAGATGCTCGTCAGCTTGCCAAAGACATTCAGACCGCGCGTGAGCATACGCTTCGTGAGATAGGTCAAAGATATCAATTTATGTACGCAAATGGCATGTCTAAGGATGAAATTGCGCGCGTAGAGGACGTCTCACCGGCAAGCGTTTCCCGAGCGTTTCAAGCTGCTTCTGTGCCAGCTGAAATGGTCGAGTTATTCCCGGTTATCAATGAACTCTCCCTTGCTGATTACCAGCTGCTGTTAAAAATTTCAGAGGACTTAGATAGCAAAGGTGTGCCTCTGTCTGATTTGCTCGGAAAAGTGCAGGCAGACATCAGTGCAGCAAAAGTTGAAAGCGTAAGTAAGTCGCTAATTATGGACTCTTTTAAACGCCATTCGAAGCAGCTGAAGCCAGCGCCAGTGAAAACTGTACAAACTGAAAAGCTACGTGAGTTTGAAGACAAAAAGCAGTTTGCCCGGAAGAAAACCGATCCGTCTAAACGCTTAGTGACCTATGAATTTGCCCGTCTTCCTGCTTCAGTTCAGGCTGAGTTAGATAAGGCCATCAGGCTGGTTATGGGCAACATGCAGTCCTTCGAAAAATAAAAAAATGTGGGAATTTAATGTGTGACTCCACTAAAAAGTTCCCACTACATTTTCAGCCCTAACTATCTAAAAAACTAGGTTTTTTGTGATTTCTTTCAGTATGAAATTCCCTGTCGCATCGCTTGTAGTTTTATAAAGCACAATGGCGTAATTTTTGGAGAAACAAAATCAATGGAACACTCGACAATTTCTGAAGCTCTAATTGGTGGTGTTGTTTGCGGCACTATCGCGGCCGGATTTATCTGGCAATTATTCAGACCTTGGAAACTTGAATGGCTCTGGTTAACCTGTTTTATCCTTACCTCAATCATTGTATTTTTCTTTGGTCCCTCTATGCCAAACCCATTCATGATGTAGAAGTACAAGGAGATGTGCCATGACCGTGAGGCTTTATTACAATGCAGTAGATAGACGAGCCCAAGCGAGCAATGAATGGCATGCTGAGTGGATAAGTAAACGTGGCTTGAAAGCTCGTCTTTGGACTGACAAGGCGATCAGTGAATTTCTCGGTGCGCCGCTCAGTGCAGGCCCGGTAAAAGCCTGGAAACAGAAGGAAGTGAAAAAAGTCGAAGCGACACCCGCTTTCAAAACATGGCTGGAACAACGTCGCGCATGGCTGGTTGCGCGGGGTAAAATATCCTCTGATACAGAGTTGCCTTGCCACCTGGATGCTCCGATAATTCCAGGTAAACAACATAAGGAATCATAATATGGACAAAAAGCCTCGCTATTCTGTCATGCTGGATGGGGATAGAACCGTCTATAGTGGAAATAGTCGGTTTGTCGCCTGGACGTTCTGGCTGATGAACCGCCATCGTAGGGCTATCGCATATGATTGCGGAGTTTGGGTTGTTGAACCAGCCTACTGGATCCGTGTCGTTTAATCTGCTTTTGCAATGTGCAGCTGCTTCATGTCATGCCTAAGGAGTTATTTTGAAATGGATTAATTTTTTACAACGTCTTTTACAACGTTTTTTCCCAAAAAAAAATGGGCTATTTGCATTCTAGGGTTGGA
>NZ_JAGRQY010000157.1:0-1174 GCF_018223905.1 Klebsiella sp. 28 | reverse complement strand
TCCGCCAAGATTGAAGAAGATTATCGGGGTTTTTACTTTCTGGTTCCGGGTAAACATCCACAAAACCAGCTCCCTGCCACCTTATGGTGTGGCCAGCCAAGAATTCTAAACGTTCAGTAATCTAGCACTCATAGCAGGCATGATCAAGAATGTGACGTCGTTACGTCGATTCCTAGTTTCGCAGATTCCCTTTCAATCAGCCTCTCAATCATTGCTGCCTGAGTAATTCCTTCATTCTCACACATGATTTGAAGCTGGTTTTTAAGCTTGTCCCGCACAAATACTCTCACCTCTTTGTGCGTCGCTTTTTTTCGGGCAACAGCTTTCTGCTGACGTTCTGCCGCAGAAACAGGGTTGCCCTTCCTATAGGGACGTTTAGATGAGGAAGTAACTCCGTTAACGACCTGTGACATCTCTGCCTCCTCAAGCATATAACTGAATACTTGAACAAAGATACTACACGTCGCTGGATGCAGCGAGAGTTACGTTATTTTTTGTTATATAACCTGCCCTTGTTGGCGCAATGAGCAGGCTATTGAGCGAGGAGGTTAATACGAGGAACTCCAGTCTTTTCCCATCTCCCACCGAGTTTGCCAGTGCTGGAGATAGCGTTGAGCAACGACTGGTTCATCCCACACGACTAGCACGTTCTCTGAATTGAACCGATCAGCGGCTCGAGTGTAGTTAAAAGACCCCACTTCAACATTACGGCCGTCAGCAATAATGACTTTATCGTGCATGATTTTGTACTGCGACACTGTGCGAACCGGGATACCGGCATTGACCAGAAGATTCATGGCCGCCAGACTCGCCTTGTTTTGCCTGCCTGTATTGGCTTTCCAGTCCAGAACCACTTTCACATCGAGACCACGCTGTTTTGCCCTGACAAGCGCGCCGGCGACTTCGGGTGAGGTGAAGGAATAGCCCATCAGCCGGATTTCCTGCTGTGCAGAATTAATAGTCTTCAGGACCAGCTGCAGAGCCGTTCCTTCCGGCGAATACCCCGTCTCGATGCTGGCGGCATACACGGCCGGAACTGGTGCAAACAAAGACAGGCTGATAAGCCCGGACAGACAACATCTGCGGAGCGTACGGTTCATTTTTTTCACAGTATTTCCTTAACGGGTGTTTAAGAAACGCCGGGAGCGGGGAAACTGGCTTTTCCCCGTTCCCG
>NZ_JAGRQY010000156.1:0-7475 GCF_018223905.1 Klebsiella sp. 28 | reverse complement strand
TCACCCGCCTGATTGAGCTGGCGCTGGAGCGCCATGCCGCGGACCGGGCGCTGAAAACCTCCATGAACTAAACCGCCTGGCAGCGGCGGCCTCAGGCCTCTTCTGCCGGGCGGCGGCGGATCACAAAGCCCGCAATCCAGAAGCTAATGACCCAGGTGATCAGACCGACGGCGTAGGATTGCCACCCCTGAGTTTCAAACCCCAGCAGCCCCACCACGCCATTAAGAATAAAAATCAACCCCAGCGCCACGGCGTAGTAGTGCCAATCGCGGCGAATTTTATCAGTGAGCTTCATGCGGCCTCCAACAGCAAAAAACGCATCTTCGCATAGCCGCCCGCGGCGGTCTGTAGCGATATGGAGAATGTTGCTGGATTGCGACGCCGCTCTCCCTTTTGTGCTCCTGTGGCGCGGTTAACACAACGGCGAAAACAGGATTATTCCTGGACGGCAATTACCAGCAATCTGATACTGATGATGGCCCCTGACTGCCAGAATACCTGACATAGAGCTGGAGAAAAAACCAGCAGCGCAGATGTGGGAGGGCCTATGGCTGAATTCAGTTTTTCAAAATCGCTTTTGGGAAATAAAAAAAGGGGCGCGCTGACCGGCAGCCATGTCGCCTACGGGCTGTTCGTGTTGATCTGCTGCTGGGCCGGCGCGCAGATGCTCAGCATGCTGATCCACGCCCCGGGGGTATTTGAACGCCTGATGCAAGCCCAGGACGCCAGCCGTCCGCAAGTCGACATCAGCCTCGCCGTGGGTACCCTCTTTGGTCTGATCCCTTTCCTTATCGGCTGCACGTTCATCGGGGTACTGGCGCTTATCGTGCGCTGGCGTCAGCGCCGTTAACGCCGCGCCATACAGTTTGCCCGCCGCTCATCAACCCGTTTCGCAAACCACGCCGTCGTCAGATTTCGGGTGATTTTTGGACTCTCCAGCTGGATCCCTGGCAACATCTCCCGTGGCAGGGTTTTGCCCGCCTTTTTCTCGGCGAGACGGAAAACCTGCTGATAGAGATCGGTCTTCTCAAACGCCAGGCTGTCGCCCTTTTTCAGCTGACGATGGATCTCGCTGTCGCTCATCCCCAGCTGGCTCGCCAGGCGACGCACCGCCAGCTCGGTGCTGCCCGGCTCCTCGCTGTCGTAGCGGATAAGGTCGCCGTCGAGCGCCAGTTTTACCCCGCTGGCTTTCACCACCGCGTTCTGGAAGGCGGCGTTACGGCTGGCGTACCAGCCGGCGTTGAAGTCGGCAAAGCGGTACAATGGCGCACTATAACTGGCCGGATAGTTCAGCAGATGATAGGTGCCAAACCACAGGCCACCGCGCAGACTGAAGACCTCCTGGCGCACCGTGCCGTTCATTTTCCACGGGTAGCCGGAGGTGTGCTGCTCGGCAAAAGCAATGCTGACCTGCATCGGCCCCCCGGTGTGCACCGGGTTAAGGGAACCGAACAGCTTCTGCCCCATCGGCACCATCCCGATAAAGTCATCAAAAATGGCGCTCAACTGCTTTTCCGTCTTCACATTGTCCAGACGGTCGCTATAGCTTTTACCGTTTGGCGAGGTGATCTTCAGCGCGGTATGGACCAGAAACGGCGGAATGTGCATTTTTTCCGCCCGGCGGTCAATTTCCTGCCAGGCGATTTTATTCAGCCCCGGCACCACCGGATCGGACTGATAGTTAGACTCTTGCTGCGCGACCGCCAGCACCGAGCAGACGTTTTCTTCCGTCGGCGCCAGCTTCTGGCTGTCAAACGCGGTGGCGATGGCTTGCGCCCAGGCCTCCCGATCCTTGACGCTGGCCGGCATTTTCTGCCGCACCACCGACGCCACGTCAACAGGCTTCTCGCCCTCTTTCAGCGCCGGAGCCTGCTGGCTGGTACAGGCGCTCAGCGCCATGGCCGCCAGCAGCGTCAATGAAACGGGAATAATGCGCGATAAACGTGCGGCCATTATGCTTCCTTGTCTTGATTAACGTAATGTCGGGATCGCTTCCTGCAGCGGTTTGCCGTCCAGCTCGCGTTCAAAACTGCGCAGACGTTTGTAGATGGACATCAGTTCCACCAGCGTTGTCCACGAGCTGATCAGGTACTGGAACGAGCCGCGCACCTGGCCGAAGACGTTAGTAATTTGCGTCATCAGCCCGAGGGTAATCGTACCGGCAACGATCGACGGAAACAGCAGGAAAAGGCCGAAAACGTTATCCACCTGCAGATAGAGGATGCGGGCGATATTGAAATACATATAGTGGAAATAGAGACGGAAATAGTTGCGACGCACCGCGCGGAATAGCTCGCGCACCGTCGGCGGCGTGGCGCGAGTTTCATCGTCCTCGCCGTAAACCAGCTCTTTACGATAGGCCGCTTCCACGCGCTGGTTTTTAAACTCCAGGCCCGGCAGCTTAATCCCCACCACCGCCAGCAGGCCGGTACCCATCAGCGACCAGACGATAGCGGCAATCACCAGGCCATACGGCAGATGGCCGACGATAGGCAGGTCGGGAACATGTTCGGAGAGCGTTACCAGCACCGGCAGGAAGGCGATCAGGGTCATCACCGCGTTGATAAAGCTCACGCCCATATCTTCGAGGGTGGAGGCAAAACGCATGGTATCTTCCTGCACACGCTGCGCGGCGCCTTCGATATGGCGCAGATGCTGCCAGTGGGCCATATAGTGCTCGTTCATCGCCGTGCGCCAGCGGAAGACGTAGTGGCTGACGAAGAAGTTGTTCATCACGCCAATAATCACCGCGATGATCGCGATGCCGAGAAAGACGCCGATTTCCTGATAAAACTGATTGATGCTGACCTTATGCGGGGTGGCCAGCGCGCTCTGGATCAGGTCGTAGAACGGCGCATACCAGGCGTTGATCGCCACCCCGACTTCCACCAGAAACCAGGTGACGAAGATGATGAGCGAGGTGCCGAGAATCGACCAGTACTGCCAGCGGTGCGGGCAGTAGACAAACCAGAACAGCGCGAACACGCCGACGCAAAACAGATAGTAAGCGTAGAACACCAGATAGTTGAGCGACCAGAAGCGCGCCGCGCTGATCGCCACATTTTGCGATGCCCCGGTGACCCGCAGCAGCCAGTCGCCGCCGCCCGCCTGCCAAAAGATCACGGCCAGCAGCGACCAGATAAAGGCAGAAATAAAAAACGGCCCCGGTTTGGGGAAAAAAGATTTAAACATCATTGTCTCCTGCTAACTTCTTATCGTTCTGCTATTGCTGTGTACGACGCATACGTCGGCCGCCGCGTGGATGAGCCCTCGCGGGACAGACGAATGATAAGACCGGATATCAACAGCTTAGTTCTGCTGCCATGCATGCAGAATTGTTTCTGTGGGTTTCACCTGTAAAGGATTGCCAGGAATGGTCAGCGTACGCCACACCTCATTGTAGTGGGCGATAAGCGTCGCGGCCTGCGCGGCGGGGCGGTCGGCGGTGGTGTGGGCATCTTCCGCAATAACAATACCGTACCCGCGGCTGGCGCCATTTTTAACGGTGGTATCGAGGCAGTAGTCGGTGGCGCAGCCGCAGATGACGAACTGCTGAATGTCGTGTTCGTCCAGCACCTGCGCCAGCGAGGTGTGATAGAAGGCATCGCAGGCGGTTTTGGTGACATACAGCGCGCCAGCCGGCTGCTCCAGCTCAGGAAGCAGGGCGAAGCCTTCGCTGCCGGCTTCGAGGCCGCCGGCTTCATCATGCTGAATGAAAATAACCTTGTCCGCCGCGCGCACCAGACGATTAATTTGCGCGACGCAGCGCTCGCGCGCCAGACGCGGCGTGGCGAACACGCCGTTTTGCATATCCACGACCATCACTACCCGTTGAGCCGTCATTGTTCTCTCCCACGAACCTTCAGCCAAACGGTCATCATACGCGCCGGCGAAAAAAGCCGGTATCCGAAAGCGTAAAAAAGTCTTTTTTACGCACCGTTACCTTTTTCCTGCAGGAATGTCGTGAATCCCGCTTTGTTCTGCGCCACTTCGTAGTATAAATACCCTCTTCTTTTTATTTATTTAATGGATGATCTCCGTTGAAACGTAGTTTGCTCATTTTTGCTGCGCTGTGCGCGGCGTCGTGGACCTCGGTGCAGGCCGCACAGCCTACCGTTGACCCGGTTTTCGCCTCGGATGTGGTCGATCGTTACGCCAATCATATCTACTACGGCAGCGGCGCCACCGGCATGGCGCTGGTGGTTATCGATGGCAATCAGCGTGTTTTTCGCAGCTTTGGCGAAACCCGCCCGGGGAATAATCAGCACCCGCAGCTCGACTCGGTGATCCGTATCGCCTCCCTCAGCAAACTGATGACCAGCGAGATGCTGGTGAAGCTGCTCGACCAGGGGGTGGTGAAACTCAACGATCCGCTGAGTAAATACGCCCCGCCGGGCGCCCGGGTGCCTGACTGGCAGGGAAAACCAATCACCCTGGTTAACCTCGCGACCCATACCAGCGCCCTGCCGCGCGAGCAGCCTGGCGGCGCCGCTCATCGTCCGGTGTTTGTCTGGCCGACCCGCCAGCAGCGCTGGAACTGGCTCTCTACCGCGACCCTGAAGACCGCGCCGGGCTCGCAGGCGGCCTACTCCAACCTGGCCTTCGATTTACTGGCGGACGCGCTCTCCACCGCCGCCGGCAAACCGTATCCGCAGCTGTTTGAAGAGCAGATCACCCGGCCGCTGGGGATGAAGGACACCACCTTTACCCCGTCACCGGATCAGTGCCAGCGGCTGATGATCCCGGAAAAAGGCGCCAGCCCATGCAACAACACCCTGGCGGCGATCGGCAGCGGCGGAGTCTACTCGACGCCGGGGGATATGATGCGCTGGATGCAGCAGTTCCTGTCATCCGATTTCTATACCCGCAGCCAGCAGGCCGACCGGATGCAGACGCTGATTTATCAGCGTAACCAGCTGACCCGGGTGATTGGTATGGACGTGCCGGGCCGCGCAGACGCGCTGGGCCTCGGCTGGGTGTATATGAAGCCGAAGAACGGCCATCCGGGGATTATTCAGAAAACCGGCGGCGGCGGCGGGTTTATCACCTATATGGCGATGAATCCGCAGGCTAACGTTGGCGCCTTTGTGGTGGTAACCCGCTCGCCGTTAACCCGCTTCAACAATATGAGCGATGGCATCAACGACCTGGTCAGCGAGCTGAGCGGCGCACAGCCCAACATGCAGACGGCCAGCCAGTAATCCCGGGGAAGGTTTCGCCGATGCGCCATAACGATCGTTTTGGCGAAACATCCCGCAGCCATTTCAGTTACACTATCGTCTTTCATTTCACAAAATCAGGCAAACCATGACAGATTTAATCACTCGCCCCCGCCGCCTGCGTCAATCCGCTGCGCTGCGCGCCCTGTTTGAAGAGACAACACTGAGTTTGAACGACCTGGTGTTGCCGATCTTTGTTGAAGAAGAAATTGATGATTACAAAGCGATAGAGGCCATGCCCGGCGTGATGCGCATTCCGGAAAAATATCTGGCGCGCGAGATCGAACGCATCGCCAACGCCGGGATCCGCTCGGTGATGACCTTTGGTATTTCTCATCACACCGATGCCACCGGCAGCGATACCTGGAATGAAAATGGTCTGGTGGCGCGTATGTCGCGGATTTGTAAGTCCACGGTGCCGGAGATGATCGTCATGTCCGATACCTGCTTCTGCGAATATACCTCCCACGGCCACTGCGGCGTGCTGTGCGACCACGGGGTGGATAACGACGCGACCCTGGAAAACCTTGGCAAACAGGCCGTTGTCGCCGCCGCCGCGGGGGCGGATTTCATCGCTCCTTCCGCCGCGATGGACGGTCAGGTGCAGGCGATTCGCCGCTCGCTGGACGCCGCCGGCTTCACCAATACGGCGATCATGTCCTACTCGACCAAGTTCGCTTCTTCCTTCTACGGTCCGTTCCGCGAAGCGGCCGGTACCGCGCTGAAGGGCGATCGGAAAACCTATCAGATGAGCCCGATGAACCGCCGGGAGGCCATTCGCGAGTCGCTGCTCGATGAAGCCCAGGGCGCCGACTGCCTGATGGTGAAACCGGCTGGCGCCTACCTGGATATTCTGCGCGATATCCGCGAACGCAGCGATCTGCCGCTCGGCGCCTATCAGGTCAGCGGTGAGTACGCGATGATCAAATTTGCTGCCCAGGCGGGCGCTATCGATGAAGAGAAAGTGGTTCTGGAAAGCCTCGGCGCTATCAAACGCGCAGGCGCCGACCTGATCTTCAGCTATTTCGCCCTCGATCTGGCCGAGAAAAAGATCCTCCGTTAAACCCGCCCCTCCCCGGTGGCGCTGCGCTTACCGGGGCTACCAAACCTCATCTCCGGTGCGCTGTATTTATCGCGACCACCACACCGTAGCCCGGATAAGGCGCTTGCGCCGCTATCCGGGGACAGGCGCTAACCAATATCTGTAGCTAAAACTTTGCGCGCCGCTTTCCACCTTCTGCGCCTTCTCCTTGGCGTACCGGATTTCGCCTTCTAACGTGTTAAACCACATCATAAATACCGAATTCCAGGAGATCCTGTGGTGGCTTATCGACGTTATTACATTAAGGGGGGAACCTGGTTCTTCACTGTTAACCTTAAAGACCGTAGAAGCATGCACCTAACTGAAAACATAGAATTATTGCGCTACTCTGTCGCCGTTGTTAAACAACATCGCCCCTTTATTATTGATGCCTGGGTGGTGTTGCCTGAACATCTGCATTGCATCTGGACACTACCTCATAATGATGACGATTTTTCTTCACGCTGGAGAGATATCAAAGGCTGTTTTAGCAGAACGTTAAAACGACAACCCCTCTGGCAACCGCGCTTCTGGGAGCATGCCATACGCGATGAAGATGATTACCGCCGACACGTTGATTACATCCATATCAATCCACTTAAGCATGGCTGGGTCACCCGGGTGATCGATTGGCCATTTTCAACCTTTCATCGCGATGTCCAGCGCGGGCTATATCCCCCAAATTGGGCTGGCGATAGCTTTGATCTTAGCTGCGGTGAACGCCGATAGCCTCTCCCCGGTGGCGCTGACGCTTACCGGGGCTACAAATCGGCGCCAACCGTAGCCCGGATAAGGCGCTTGCGCCGCTATCCGGGGANNGACTGTCACCGCCACCTGAAGGGGCTTGATACGGTCGAACAGGTGCTGGAATACCTCAATATCCGCTGCGCCATCCCGGCGCACGATCTCGAACAAATCCCCGAATATGGCCCGCTGGTCATTATCGCCAACCACCCCACCGGCACCCTCGACGGCCTGGCGCTCCTGTATGCGGTATCCCGCGTGCGCCGCGATGTCAAAGTGGTCACCAACCGCATGCTCACCCACCTTGAGCCCCTGAGCTCGCTGTTTATCCCGGTAGATAATATTCATGGCCGCACCGCTAAAGCGGCGCTGCAGCAGATGGACCAGCAGCTGCAGGCCGGTGGGGTGCTGATCTTCTTCCCGGCGGGGGA
>NZ_JAGRQY010000155.1:0-9501 GCF_018223905.1 Klebsiella sp. 28 | reverse complement strand
GCCGTCGGCAGCGATCGCGACTATAGCTTCGTGGTCATGGAGTACCTCCCTCCCCGTCCGCTGGATGCGCACAATGCGTTTCTGCTTGGCCAGCAGCTAGCCCACCTCCATCAGTGGAGCGATCAGCCGCAGTTCGGTCTGGATTTTGATAACGATCTTTCCACCACGCCGCAGCCCAACGCCTGGCAGCGTCGCTGGTCGGTTTTTTTTGCCGAGCAGCGTATCGGCTGGCAGCTGGAGCTCGCGGCGGAGAAGGGATTGCACTTTGGCGATATCGATACCTTAGTCGATATGGTACAGCAGCGACTGGCCAACCATCAGCCGCAGCCTTCGCTGCTGCACGGGGATCTGTGGTCCGGCAACTGCGCCTTAGGGCCGGATGGCCCCTATATATTCGATCCCGCCTGCTACTGGGGCGACCGCGAGTGCGATTTAGCCATGCTGCCGATGCATCCGGAACAGCCCCCGCAAATCTATGACGGCTATCAGTCCGTTTCGCCTCTGCCGTCGGGTTTTCTCGATCGTCAGCCGATTTATCAGCTTTATACTCTGCTGAACAGAGCGATTTTGTTTGGCGGCCAGCACCTGGTAACGGCCCAGCAGGCGCTGGATGATGTATTGATGGAGAAAATGCGTTAAACAAGCTTCACGGCGGACCTTGCCGGTCCGCCGCAGCGTTTTATCAGTTAATCTCGACGCCGTTCAGGCGGAATTTGATGGTCATCGTTACGCCGGTACCCGGTCTTCCCTGCTCATAACGCCATCTGCGCATCGCGCTTTTCACCTCGCGTTCGAACATATTCGCCGGCTGAGCAGAGAGGATCTGCAGATTATCAATGCGGCCATCAGGCGAAACGTCAAACTTCACCCGTACCGTCCCTTCTATGCGCAGCGCCTGAGCGCGCGCTGGATAGGACGGCTGAACGCGGCTGATCGCCCGCGGGCCGCTCGGAGCAGTAACGGTGGGTTTAGCCGCTGCGGTCGAGGTACTTGGCGCTGTACGCGCCGGCGCCGTATTGTTGTTTTCAAACGGCGAGGCCGGACGCGGCTCTGCTGCCGGCTTCACTTCCCGCTTCGGCTGTTCAACCTTTTTCTCCGGCTTAGGCTTGGGTTTAGGTTTGGGCTTCGGCTTAGGTTCCGGTTTATGGATCACCACCGGCGCCTCTTTCGGCGGTTCAGGCACTACCTCTGGCTCCGGCTCAGGTTCGGGTTCAACAACGGGCTCCACGACAGGCTGCGCCGCCGGAGGCGGCTCAAGATCGGCCGGCGCCACCATTGTGATCTCTATCGGCTGCGTCGGAGAAGGCTGTTCAATAACCTGATGTACCGAGGTATAAAGCAGCCCCGCCACAACGGCACCGTGGATAGCCACGGACAGCAGCGTTGGCCACGGAAAGCGGCGAGGTAAATCAAGGGTCATTGCGCTCATAGTCGTTTCTGTTGAAAAATGATGCTCCGATTTTAAATGCAAATAGCAATCATATTCAATAAGGCGTCTTAACCTGAGTCAATTTTTGCCGCCATTTGCAGAAAAAAGCTGCGTCGGCAGTGCTTTCCACTCCAGAGCGCATCTTTGCATTGCAGTCCATCGCTGTTTAACTTAACGTAATTCGCCTGATTATTGATAAGGAGCTTTGCCGTGCTTTACGTTATCTACGCTGAAGATATCGCCGATTCTCTGGAAAAGCGGCTGTCGGTTCGCCCCGCGCATCTCGCGCGTTTACAACTCTTACACGATGAAGGCCGACTGCTTACCGCCGGGCCAATGCCGGCCGTTGACAGTAACGAACCGGGCGCAGCAGGATTCAGCGGCTCAACGGTGATTGCCGAGTTTGAATCGCTGGAAGCGGCCCAGGCCTGGGCCAATGACGATCCGTATATCGCCGCCGGGGTTTACCGCCAGGTCTCTGTTAAGCCATACAAAAAGGTTTTTTGAAAATACCCTTTCCTTTTTCTGGCTAACCACAAAAACACCCAGGTCATCAGAATGAAGGGCGCATTTTGGTACACGACATTGAAGTGTCGCCCTTTTTAACCTCGCGAAAGCGTTGACTGTTATCCGCCTGAGAAGCCTGGAAGATGAGCACGCACTTTCTCCTGCTACCCCATCATCGACCATCGCCTCGCTTTTTTCGACAATGGAAAATGCTGACAAAACATCGACGCCACGCGTGATAGTGAATTACTAATACCTTGTGTAAGGCTGTTAGGGAGGATCGCGTTGTTATTTAGCGCTTGCATTTAATGTCAGCACATCCTGATATAGCCCTATAAATCCACAGTGCAATAGAATGAAAAAAATAACTGAAAGATAGTTGCTTAACGACAGATATGAAAGCCCGAAAAAAATATTATTGGGCATCCACTGCGGATGCCGCGGAACCGAACGTAGCCCATCTTGCTATATTCAGGACCGTAGCCGCTTGAAAGCACGTGGAAATAACCCCCTTGTAGACAAAGGTTTACCTGGCAGGCATAAAGGGATATTAACTACGCTGCCAGCGTTAAGTTGCTGAGCATCATTTTTAAAGCCTATTAATTTCGTTGCGTAAACTTCACGCAGAGTGATAGTAGGGGCATCACTGCTTGATTAAAAAATTTGAAAGGGAATAACAAATGTTTTCAATAAGCCCTGTATTTTTTTGGGCTAACATTTATGTACCTGCCGATTTTGAGGATTATTGTGTGAATACCCTGAAAAAAACCGCATTGCTTTCTGTACTTGCCTTATATATTCCTGTGTCGCAAGCCGCGGCTAAGGAATACAGTCTTGATCCACAGCATACCTCGGTTGTGATCTCCTGGAACCATTTCGGCTTCTCAAACCCTACCGCCTATATCTCTGATGTTTCAGGGAAACTGGCCTTTGATAAAGAGAATCCGGAGAAATCCTCGGTGAACGTCACGCTGCCAGTGAAAACCATTGACGCTCACGTCAAGGCGTTAACGGATGAGTTTTTAGGCAAAGAGTATTTTGATGTTAAAACGTTTCCCGAAGCCACTTTCCAGAGTACCAAAGTGGAAAGCAAAGGCGACAATAAATATGATGTGGAAGGTAATTTGACCATTAAAGGCATCACCAAACCGGTGGTCCTGCATGCCGTCCTGAATAAGCAGGATATGCACCCAATGGTGAAAAAAGAGGCCATTGGATTTGATGCCACCGGGGTGATAAAACGTTCAGACTTTAAGCTTGATAAATATGTGCCGGCGGTAAGTGATAACGTCACCATCACGTTATCCACGGAAGCCTATGCAAAATAAGTAAAAGCTGGCGCAACGATTGCGTTTTATTCAGGATGCTTATTGCATGGCCTCTCTGGATAATATAACAGGCTCAGATTATTCATGGTCAGGATCGGTCGGTTCATTGAGCTTCAACGCGCTGGACCGCTTAATAACCCCCTTGCCTGTCTGAGTCTGTTTTCTCATTCCCTCAGTTCCCGCCTGGTTACCGCAGCTGGCCGGTCATATCATTAAGCATTTAACAACGCCATGCCCTTCCTGAGCGGCAATAAACCCTGAGCGGCAATAAATGCTATCTGACGGTTAATTCCTGTCGCGCCGCAAACGACTTGGCTCTGGATCTTGTCGTCCGTCATTACAAGCCAGGCGTAGCATCTCTTTTTCACTGAGGCGGGAGCTCTGTTTTGTCGTCGCATCGCAGCAAGAAAAACCATCATTGCCCTATGGAGATGTGCAACGGGAATTTAGCGCAGAGAGAAAACGACAACGGCACCGCGTACGGTGCCGTTTGCCTGCTCGCTTAGCTGTCAGGGAAGATAAACAGCAGGGCATGACGCTGCCGTTTCACCAGTCCCTTCCTGATAGCGAGGATCCGCATATTGCGGCGCGATTGGGCTTCCAGCCAGCGCGCTTTACGGCGATTCACCTGTCTCAGCATGCGCCAGCGCCCTACTTCCGTTCTACTACGCTTCATTGCAACGACTCTACGAGTGAAAACAGCCCCCATTATAAACCTCTGCCAGCAACTGACTACCGCTTTCGCTGCGTTTTTATTTGCCAGAAAAATACTGATGCGTAAACTCATCACATATCGTCATTCAAAAGGATTTTACATCTATGACAACCTTTTACACGGTGGTGAACTGGCTGGTCATTCTGGGGTACTGGCTGTTGATCGCCGGTGTAACATTACGAATTCTAATGAAACGCCGCGCTGTCCCGTCCGCCATGGCATGGTTGCTGATCATTTATATCCTGCCGCTGGTGGGGATCATCGCCTATCTCTCCTTTGGCGAGCTGCATCTCGGCAAGCGTCGGGCCGAGCGCGCCAGGGCGATGTGGCCCTCGACGGCCAAGTGGTTAAACGACCTCAAAGCCTGCAAACATATCTTCGCGGAAGATAACAGCCCGGTGGCCGAATCCCTGTTCAAGCTGTGCGAACGGCGTCAGGGCATTGGCGGCGTAAAAGGCAACCAGCTACAGCTGCTGACGGAATCTGACGACGTGATGCAGGCCCTGATCCGCGATATTCAGCTGGCCCGTCACAACATAGAGATGGTCTTTTATATCTGGCAGCCCGGCGGCATGGCCGACAGCGTCGCTGAATCGCTGATGGCCGCCGCTCGCCGCGGGGTTCACTGTCGGCTAATGCTCGACTCCGCGGGCAGCGTGGCCTTTTTCCGCAGCCCATGGGCGGCGATGATGCGTAACGCCGGTATTGAAGTCGTCGAAGCTCTTAAGGTTAACCTGATGCGCGTATTCCTGCGCCGGATGGACCTGCGTCAGCATCGTAAAATGGTGATGATCGATAACTATATCGCCTACACCGGCAGCATGAATATGGTCGATCCGCGCTACTTTAAACAGGACTCAGGAGTCGGACAGTGGATTGATCTGATGGCGCGAATGGAAGGCCCGGTGGCGACCTCGATGGGCATCGTCTACTCCTGCGACTGGGAAATAGAGACCGGCAAGCGCATTCTGCCGCCGCCGCCGGACGTCAATATCATGCCGTTCGAAGAGGCCAGCGGACATACTATTCACACGATCGCCTCCGGACCGGGCTTTCCGGAAGATCTGATTCATCAGGCTCTCCTCACCGCCGCCTATGCGGCGAAAGAGCATCTGATCATGACCACCCCCTACTTCGTACCCAGCGACGACCTGCTGCATGCGATCTGTACCGCCGCCCAGCGCGGCGTTGACGTGAGCATTATTTTACCGCGCAAGAACGATTCGCTGCTGGTAGGCTGGGCCAGCCGGGCCTTCTTCACCGAGCTGCTGGCGGCCGGGGTCAAAATCTATCAGTTTGAGGGCGGACTGTTGCATACCAAGAGCGTGCTGGTCGATGGCGAGCTAAGTCTGGTGGGGACCGTCAACCTGGATATGCGCAGCCTGTGGCTCAACTTCGAGATTACCCTGGTCATCGATGACGCCGGTTTTGGCAGCGATCTGGCGGCGGTTCAGGATGATTATATCTCTCGCTCGCGCCTGCTGGATGCCCGTCTCTGGTTAAAACGTCCGCTGTGGCAGCGGATCGCCGAGCGACTGTTTTACTTCTTCAGCCCGTTGCTGTAAAACGTGCCCATCAGATACCGAATGAGTAGCAATCATGGATATGGATTTAAACAACCGCCTGACCGAAGACGAAACGCTCGAGCAGGCTTACGATATCTTCCTCGAACTGGCGGCCGACAACCTCGACCCGGCGGACATCATTCTGTTTAACCTGCAGTTTGAGGAGCGCGGCGGCGCCGAACTGTTCGACCCTTCGGCAGACTGGGAAGAGCATGTGGATTACGATCTCAACCCGGATTTCTTCGCCGAAGTGGTGATTGGTCTGGCGGATACCGACGGCGGGGAAATCAATGATATCTTCGCCCGCGTTCTGCTGTGCCGCGAGAAAGATCATAAGCTGTGCCATATTCTGTGGCGTGAATAACCTTTAACATCCAGTAAAAAGCCTGCCGCGGTTCTCCCGGCAGGCTTTTTTATGTCGCCAGCTTACTTCGGCAAGGCATGACCGCAGGCATGGCAGAAACGGGCGTTATCGTCATGGTCGCCCTGCTGACACTGCGGACACAGGCGCTGCTGTCGTCGACGATTCAGGGCGCTGGTCATATGCGTGGTGATAAGTCCGGTCGGTATGGCAATAATGGAGTAGCCGATCAGGATAAGAATGGAGGCCAGGATGCGACCCAACGGCGTGTGCGGCGTGATGTCTCCGTAGCCGACGGTGGTGATGGTCACGATGGCCCAATAGACCGAGGCGTTAAGCGTGGTGAAGCCGTATTCCGGCCCCTCAATCAGATACATTAACGAGCCGAAAATCACCATCACAATGGCGATAAACGAATAAAACAGGATCAGCTGATGGCGCGCGCTGACAATCGCTCGCCAGAACACGTTGAGCGAAGGCATAAAGCGCAGTAGTTTGAGAATACGCAGCGCGCGGATCGCCCGCATTGCCCGCCAGGCGAATACATAATTGAGGCTAATTTCCGGCCATAGCCACATCACATACAGCGGTAAAATCGTCGCCAGGTCAATCAGGCCCCAAAAGCTGAAAATATAGTGGAGCGGATTGGGCCAGGTAGCGATACGCAGCAGGTATTCCAGGGTAAAGACCGCGGTCACCAGCAGCTCCAGCCAGACGAAAATATGCCATTCATCTAATGTCAGGTGATATTGCGTGCCCAGTCCCGACTCGATAAATATCACCAGTACGCTGAGCAGGGCGAAAAGTCCGCACAGCCCTTCAAAGCGGCGGCCGGAACGTCGGTTCTGATCGAAAAGTAAATGATAAAGCCGCAGACGAGCGGCAGAAAGCATACCCACTTCGTTAACCTCGCAAAAAAAAAGGGCTGACCTGCGTCAGCCCCTGAGATTATAACGGGTCTACCTTAAGGCAGGAAACCGCATGGCGGAAACTGCCTTCCAGCACCGGGCGGGTTTTGGCGCACTCCGGTCCGGCAAGCGGACAGCGGGTGCGGAATACGCAGCCTGAGGGCGGATTAATCGGCGAGGGTAATTCGCCTTCCAGCAGTTGGATAGTTTTCGTTTTCTCGAGATCAGGATCGGGGATCGGCACCGCCGACATCAGCGCTTTGGTATAGGGATGCAGCGGATTATGGTACACCTCGTCGTAGGTCCCCAGCTCCACCGCATGGCCCAGATACATTACCAGAACCCGATCGGAGATATGCTTAACCACCGCCAGATCGTGAGCGATAAATATCAGCGATAGCCCCATCTCACGCTGCAGTTGCTGCAGCAGGTTGACGACCTGCGCCTGAATCGACACGTCAAGCGCGGAGACCGGCTCATCGCAGATAATCAGCTTTGGCTCAAGGATCAGCGCCCGCGCGATGCCGATACGCTGACACTGACCGCCGGAGAATTCGTGCGGATAGCGGTTGATCAGGTTGGGCAGCAATCCAACTTTCATCATCATCGCTTTGACGCGATCGCGCACTTCCTGACGGGGCATCTTCGGATGATAGGTACGCAGCGGTTCGGCGATAATTTCTCCGATGGTCATGCGCGGGTTCAGCGAGGCCAGCGGATCCTGGAAGATCATCTGGATATCGCTGCGCACGTCGCGCCACTCTTCCTGCTTCATGCCCAGCAGATCTTTACCCAGCCAGGCCACTTTGCCATCGGTCGCTTTCACCAGACCAATAATGGCGCGGGCGAAGGTCGATTTGCCGCAGCCCGACTCCCCTACCACACCGAGGGTTTCACCCTCGTAAAGGCGCAGCGTCACGCCATCCACCGCTTTCAGCGTTTTCGACGGCTGCCAGAACCACTGCTTGCCATCTTTGATATCGAAGTGCACCTTCAGGTCGGCAATTTCGAGCAGGACTTTTCGTTGTTCAGTTACGGCGTTCATAGCAGATCCCCCACCGGTTTAAAGCAGGCGCGCAGGCGGCCTGGCGCGAACGATTCCAGCGGCGGCGCGCTGCTGCACTGCTCCATGGCATGCGGGCAGCGCGGCTGGAATGGACAGCCTTTCGGCAATCGCAGCAGGTTCGGTGGGTTGCCGGGAATGGTCAACAACGCATCGCCTTCCGCATCCAGACGTGGAACCGCATTCAACAGCCCAATAGAGTATGGGTGCGACGGTTGATAGAAGACATCGCGCGCCTGACCGTACTCCATGGTGCGCCCGGCGTACATCACCAGCACTTTATCGCAGATCCCTGCCACCACCCCAAGGTCGTGGGTGATCATGATAATGGCCGTGTTGAATTCGCGTTTAAGCTCATTCAACAGCGTCATGATCTGCGCCTGCACGGTAACGTCCAGGGCAGTGGTCGGTTCATCCGCAATCAGCAGCCGGGGCCGGCACAGCAGCGCCATGGCAATCATCACGCGCTGACGCATGCCCCCGGAGAACTCGTGCGGGAACATTTTCATGCGCTTACGCGCTTCCGGCATTTTTACCGCGTCGAGCATCTTCACCGACTCTTCAAACGCTTCGGCTTTACTCAGCCCTTTATGCAGCATCAGGACTTCCATTAACTGCTCGCCCACCCGCATATAGGGGTTAAGAGAGGTCATCGGATCCTGGAAAATCATTGAGATTTGTTCAGCGCGCAGTTTGTTCAGCTCACGCTCGGGCAAATTGAGGATTTGCCGACCGTTAAAGGTGGCGGAACCCCCGATGCGACCGTTGGCCGCCAGCAGTCCCATCAGGGCGAAGGCGGTTTGCGATTTACCGGAGCCGGATTCGCCCACAATGCCGAGCGTCTCGCCCGCCTGCAGAGTGAAGTTCAGATCATTGACGGCGGTGACGTCGCCATCCGGCGTTTTAAAGGTGACGCGAAGATCTTTCACGTCCAGCAGTAGCCCGCTGTGGCTCTGCGCTTGCGGCGCTTTTGCCGTTTCAATCATGGTCATGGCAGCGCTCCTTAGCGGTCTTTCGGGTCGAGGGCATCACGCAGACCATCGCCGATAAAGTTGAAACAGAACAGGGTCACCACCAGGAAACCCGCCGGGAACAACAGTAGCCAGGGCGAAACTTCCATTGAGTTGGCGCCATCGCTGAGCAATGCCCCCCAGCTGCTGAGCGGCTCCTGCGTCCCCAGTCCCAGGAAACTGAGGAAGGATTCGAAGAGGATCATGCTGGGGACCAGCAGCGAGGCATACACCACCACCACCCCCAGCACGTTGGGGACGATATGGCGCAGCACGATGCTCGCCGTCGAGACCCCGCCGACCTGCGCGGCTTCGATAAACTCTTTGCGCTTCAGGCTTAGCGTCTGCCCGCGCACGATACGCGCCATATCCAGCCAGGACACCATGCCGATGGCGACAAAGATCAGCAGGATATTCTGACCAAAAAAGGTCACCAGCAGGATGACGAAGAACATAAACGGGAAGGAGTTGAGGATCTCCAGCAGACGCATCATCACCGAATCCACTTTGCCGCCGAGATAACCGGAGAGCGAACCGTACAGCGTGCCGCCACCCCGACCATCAGCGAAATGCGCCCGCCGATCGCTACGCGCACCAGCAGATCGCGCCCGGAGG